>NZ_VSCO01000115.1:0-5833 GCF_047459465.1 Caldicoprobacter sp.
GTGCAAGGCAGTATTTCTGCCGGCGTTGGTTTGACTGCGGTGTTAATCAAGGGCACTAGAATATCAACCGATTGAGCAAAATCTGCTAAATTGGGATAATCTGCTAAGCCCAATAAAAAGGGGACCGCTTTACCAAAAAAATAGGTCCCCTTTATCTTTTTTATGTATTTTTGCATGCGTGGGCTTGCTAAGCATATATAAGAACCATTTTGGGGGATATTTTTTGCCTATAAAGACGTTTGACGGGGAAAAAGCAGGATGATACAATATATAGTGCATCGTGAAACCACACAACACCATATATATGGATATATAGCTTTTGTATATACTTCGATTACATATCAAATGATGGATGGATGATCAACGGGAAATGGCTTAAACATACTCAGGCTATAAGCAGATATACAAAAGATTAATGGGAGGTCGTCGTATGAACTTAACCGAGAATGCTTTGAAGGTTTTGCAAAAGAGGTATCTGGCCAAGGATGAGAACGGCAACATTATTGAGACGGTTGAGGACATGTTTAGGCGCGTGGCACGGCATATCGCCCAGGCGGATAAGGTATATTCACCCGATGCCGATGTAGAGGCGCTGGAAGAGGAATTCTATCAGCTCATGGTGAATCTCGAGTTCATGCCCAACTCTCCAACCCTCATGAATGCCGGAAGACCCCTGGGACAGCTCTCTGCCTGTTTTGTGCTGCCCGTTCCTGACACCATGGAAGGCATATTCGATGCAGTCAAACACGCCGCTTTGATACATAAAAGCGGTGGTGGCACAGGCTTTAGCTTTTCGCGCCTGCGGCCCAAAGGCTCGGCGGTCAGGTCCACCGGCGGCGTGGCCAGCGGTCCCGTCAGCTTTATGAAGGTGTTCAACGCTGCTACCGAGGCCGTGAAGCAGGGCGGTACCCGCCGCGGGGCCAACATGGGGATACTTAGGGTGGACCATCCCGATATACTGGAATTCATTGACTGCAAGAAGAACAATTCGGACATAACCAATTTCAACATAAGCGTTGGCATAACCGAGGCTTTTATGCGGGCGGTAGAGCGGGGAGAGGATTATGACCTGATAGACCCCAGGACGGGCAAGCCGGTTGGCAAGTTGAACGCCAGGGAAGTATTCGATAAGATAGTCGAAAATGCCTGGCACAACGGCGAGCCGGGAATTATATTCTTGGACCGCTTAAACAGGGATAACGTGCTTATCGAGCTGGGCGAGATTGAGAGCACCAACCCGTGCGTGACGGGGGATACGTGGGTGCTCACGGAAGAAGGCCCTGCACAGGTGGCTGATATACTGGGCAGGCAGGTATCCCTTGCACTAAATGGAAGTTTTTATCCCTCTACTGAGCAGGGATTTTTTAAGACTGGCAGAAAGCAGGTTGTAAAGATACACACCGATAGAGGTTACAGCATAGAAGTCACGCCGGATCACAAGATAAGGGTTGTTTCTTTAGTGACTCGCGATAGAATAGAGGAGGACTGGAAACCCGCCGGAGAGTTGAAACCGGGGGATCAAATACTCTTATCCAACAATCGCGGGCTTGTATGGGAAGGCCGGGGGACCTTTGAGGAAGGGTATCTGCTGGGCCTTCTTATAGGGGATGGCACGTTGAAGGATGAAGGTGGCGTTATCTCCGTATGGGGAGATGACCAGGAAGCCCAATCCGTCATGGATGCAGCACAAAAAGCTGCCTTTACCCTGCCGCACAGGGAGGACTTTAAAGGGTTCAAGCGCGTGATTGATGAAAGGAAGGAACACAGGCTTCAGATGGCAGCTCTTAGGGATTTGGCGGCCGCCTATGGGATTGTACCTGGGAAAAAGAGAATTACTGAAGACCTGGAAAGGACAAACTATGAATTTCACCGCGGGTTTTTAAGGGGACTATTTGATGCTGATGGTACAGTAACAGGCCATCAGGAAAAAGGAGTGTCCATCAGGCTGTGGCACAGTGACGCCGAAGGCTTGAGGATTGTGCAGCGGATGCTGCTCCGCTTGGGGATAGCTTCGACCATATATATGGAACGCAAGTCCGAGGGCATCAAAGAGATGCCGGATGGCAAAGGAGGAATGAAAGAATACAGCATCAAGGCCGGGCATGAGCTGGTCATCACCTCGGATAACATGCAAGTTTTCTTCGAAAAGGTAGGATTCAGCAATGTAAAGAAGCAAGAGCTTCTAAGACAGCGCCTTGAGGAATACAAGAGGGTACTCAACAGGGAGAGGTTTGTTGCAACGGTTACTGAGGTTATTCCGATAGGTGAAAAAGATGTGTTTGACGTTCAAATCCCAGGAGTCAACGCTTTTGATGCCAACGGGATATATGTGCACAATTGCGGCGAGCAGCCACTCCTGCCCTACGAGAGCTGCAATCTTGGCTCCATAAACCTCTCCAGAATGGTTGAGGAGGTTGACGGGGAATACGTCATAAACTATGACAAGCTGGGCAGGGTTGTGGACTTAGCGGTGCACTTCCTGGACAACGTGATAGATGTCAACAAGTATCCGCTTCCTCAGATCGAAGAGATGACCAAGGGCAGCCGTAAGATTGGCCTTGGGGTTATGGGATTTGCCGATATGCTGTTTAAGCTGGGCATCCCCTACAACTCCGATGAGGCAGTGGAGCTGGCCCGCCAGGTCATGAAGTTCATACAGGAGCGTTCCAAGGAGATGTCGGCGCATCTGGCCGAAGTGAGAGGAGTTTTCCCGTATTACGACAAGAGCACTTGGAGGCACAAGGGTTTGAAGCTCAGAAATGCCACCACTACCACCATCGCTCCAACGGGTACCATAAGCATCATATGCGGTACCACCAGCGGTATAGAGCCACTGTTTGCCATATCCTTTGTGCGCAACGTGATGGATAACGATCAGCTGGTGGAAGTTCACCCCTATTTCAAAGAGGTGGCCATCAAGCGCGGATTTTATTCCGATGAGCTGATGAGGAAAATAGCCGCTCACGGCAGCATCCAGGGCATGGAGGAGATACCCGAAGATGTAAGGCGGGTATTTGTGACCGCACACGATGTCTCGCCCGAGTATCATGTACGCATGCAGGCAGCCTTCCAGGAGTATACCGATAACGCGGTGTCAAAAACCGTAAACTTCCCAAACAGCGCTACCGTGGAAGACGTAAGGAAAGTGTACTGGCTGGCCTACGAGCTGGGCTGCAAGGGCGTGACCATTTACAGGGATGGTAGCCGTGAGGGCCAGGTTTTGAGCGTGAAGCCCAAAGAGGAGCCAAAAGCAGGGGATAAGCCGTCGGAGGACAAAGCGATATTAACAGAGGATAAATCTAAGGTGATCGATAAAGAGGATAGGAAGGAAAAGAGCGGATCCCTTACCGAAAAGATATACAGCCGCATGAAAGAGCAGACTGAAAGCAAGCAGCCCAGGATAACTCCCAGGCCGAGACCCGATGTCACCATGGGCTTTACCGAAAAGGTGAGGATTGGCTGCGGCAACCTGTACATCACCGTCAATTACGACGATCAGGGCATATGCGAGGTATTTACCAACCTGGGAAGGGCGGGAGGATGTCCTTCTCAGTCCGAGGCCACCAGCCGTCTGATCTCCATAGCGCTGCGCTCGGGCATGGACGTTGACACCATCATAGAGCAGCTTAAAGGGATAAGGTGCCATTCCACTCTGCGGCAAAAAGGGCTTAAGGTTCTGTCCTGTCCCGATGCCATAGGCAGGGTGCTAGAGAAGGTGGTAAAGCTAAGGCTAAACAACCATCTGGAGGCCGATGATCTGGACATAGGCAGTTCCGACATGGTTGATAAGCACGGCTGCCTTGCCAACTGCTCTCTCTGTTCCCTAAAGGATGTTTGCAACAACCCTTATAGGGAAAATGGAGGAATACCTTTAAGCGATAAGGATTTATCGGCCAATCCACCAGCCAACGCTTCTGAGAATGCCCCTGGGATAGACGATCCGCTTAAAGGTAAGGGCCAGAAGTGTCCCGAATGCGGGGTCACCATGGAACACGATGGCGGATGTGTGGTGTGCCGTTCCTGCGGGTATTCAAGATGCGGCTGATGGTTGAATATTTTAAGATACGGGTAAGGATTGACATGCTATAGTGGTCGCAACTGCCATACGTAAAGGGTGACGGATAAATTTTTCCGTTGCCCTATTTTTTTGACTGCAATTGCTTGTTTGCACCTTATAATAAAAACTACCAGTTTTTACGTTATCATAGATGTTTTTTCATCTTCGTTAAAAACAACCATTGAAGATGCTGTTTCTGGGAGAAGCATCGGACCTGGCTGTCAAATGGCCATTTATTTGAAAAAATCCGTGGTTGAACAGACCAAAGGCCAATTTACCGTCACGTTGGAAGGTTTAAATCTGATAAGCTACGTTCCAAAATCTCAGTATGTGCCTCTTGATGAGCAAAAGAAAAAACGAATCAGGGACATGGTTTACAATGAGTTAATTGCTGGTAGTGTGGATAAACTTAAACTTACAGGAGAGGAAGAGATATATGCCACGGTTGGGTTTAAAGGTCGGCATGTCATCGGTTTAGATCCAATAAAATGGATCGACGTGTCGGGAAAATACGTATATTACGTAAGCTTTCGTACCGAACTTGACGGCTTGCTTGGGCCAATTACCGCTCTTGTTGACCCCAAGACTGAAAAGATAATAGGGGTGTTTCCACGGTATTGATGATTATTTTGTTAATTTGCCGTGAATGGATTTGATGATGTAAAACACAAACAATTTTGGCATTAGCATCGTTTAGATAAACTTTTAAGTCATATTGATTATGCTTTAATGTTGCAATAGAATAAAACAAGATGGCATTAAATATGTGCTTTAGATTTTTTATCCATAAATTAATTTGTTATTTCAGCAGATTTAACAAATGCGGGCAACAGGCAATAGTATAATGCTGCTGTTGTGTTTCTGCGGTTTTATGCTAAAATTTAAATTTGAGGAAGCCTGGGCAGATAACCAAATTTAATTATATCGACTATGCCCAGGTATAAATTATTTATAGGTCAAAAAGTTGAGATATATCAATATTAATAAGGGGGAGAAGGTCTGTGGCGGCAAAGGTATTATTCGCATCTGTCAAATACGATAAGTTTGATGCCGATGTGACCCTTCCAGCCAAGTTTGGCAGGCTCATTGACAGGATGGACATGCAGGACGTTGTAAAGGGCAAATGGACGGCTATCAAGATGCACCTTGGGCGCAATATAGGATATTCTACCATTCATCCGCTGTTTGTGAAAATCCTGGTAGACAAGTTGATAGAATATGGAGCGAAAGTGTACATAACCGATAATGTGGTTTCGGGTGCAAGGAGCAGAGGTTATACCGAGGAATACTTGGGAGTTCCCATTGTTCCTGTATGCGGAGTGTTAGGGAAGTATTACTATGAAAAACAGGTTGATTTCAAGACCTTTAAGAATGTGGATATCGGTGGATACATACACGATGCCGAGGTCATGATCAACCTTTCACACGTGAAGGGCCATGGCGCCTGCGGATATGGTGGGGCTTGCAAAAATATCGCCATGGGCTGTGTAACCGATAGAACCAGGCAGCAGATACACGGCCTGGAAGGGGGACTTACCTGGAATGAGGATCTGTGCATACATTGTGAAGCCTGTATTAGAAACTGCAATCATGACGCAAACAGCTTTGATGACGATGGGAAGTACACGGTGAATTATCACGACTGTACGTTTTGCCAGCATTGCGTGAAGGTATGTCCCACCGGCGCCATCAAAATGGACGCCGAGAGGTATGAGGATTTTCAGAAAGGCATGGCCCTTTGTACCGATGTGGTGTTGAAGACCTTTGAGCCGGGGC
>NZ_VSCO01000116.1:0-5769 GCF_047459465.1 Caldicoprobacter sp.
TCGATGACGACTGCTACACGATCTTTAAGCTCTTTTTCATTTACATTGCTGGGCAGTGCATAAACGTCTATCTTCATGATAATTCTTAATGCCTCCGATCAAAACTAAATTATAAAGCAACCTCATGAATTGATTTTAAGGACAAAATGCTTATTTGTCAACTTTAATTCAGGCATTTTTATAGAGCTTAAATCGGTATCATCTGCCGAATACTATGCTACAGACCATGACAGATGCCATAAGCCCTGCCAAATCGGCTAATAGCGCGGCCCATAGAGTATGCCGAATCCTTTTTATTCCAACTGCCCCAAAGTAGACTGAGAGGGTGTAAAATATGGTTTCAGTGGAGCCCATCACTGTTGAAGCTATCCGCCCGATAAACGAATCGGGGCCATAGACTTTAAAGAGCTCAGCCAATATTCCCATTGAAGCGGAGCCCGACATGGGGCGCATGATTACAAGGGGAAGGATCTGGGCTGGAATGCCCACGCTTTCCACAAAAGGGCTTATAAGGCTTACAAGGATGTCCATGGCTCCGGAGGTTCTGAATATTCCGATTGCGACAAACATAGCTACCATGTAAGGTAACACCTTAACTGCGGTGGTAAGGCCTTCTTTTGCCCCTTCAACAAATGAATTATATACGTTTACGCCGCTTAAATGTCCATGTATCAATACCATAAATATAAAAGCAGGAATGGCAAAAGAGGATATTATATTTATAACGCCAGCCATGTTATATTTACACCCTCGCTTTAATAATACCTCTGGAATATCTTGGCGGCTATAATTCCTGCCGCCGTTGAGCAGACTGTAGCTATAAATGTAGTGCCAATGATCTCCGTTGGGTTGCTGGAGCCGGCCGTACTGCGCAGGGCTATCACAGTGGCGGGTATTAGCTGTACAGATGAGGTGTTTATAACCAGAAACATGCACATGGCGTTGGTTGCTCTGTCCTTTTGGGGGTTCAATTCCTGCAGCTCTTTCATAGCCTTTATTCCCAAGGGAGTAGCTGCATTGCCCAGTCCCAACATGTTAGCAATTATGTTCATGGTTATAGCCCCCATAGCAGGATGTTTGGCCGGTATGTCGTTAAATAGAAATCGCATTATACCCTGCATTTTTTGTGAGACCTTTGTGACCAGCCCTGCTTCTTGAGCCACCTTTATGAGCCCCAACCACAATGCGTAAACGCCTATTAACCCAAAACATAATTCCACAGCGTATTTAGCATTGTCCAGGGCTGCCTGCGTGACGACCTCTATCTTTCCATTAAATGCAGCGACTACCAGTCCTATCAATATCAACAATATCCATACTATGTTGACCATAGGCCTCACCTTTTAGGCAATCTTTTTGTTTATGCATATGACATTTCTTTTTACAATAGAACCTATGCATAAATTTAATTATAGTTTACATATTTTTTACAAATAGCCTATTGACTTTTATTGGTATTATTGGTAATATAATTTGCGTGATTGATGTCGAATTTTGTTAGGGGAGGAGGGGAGAAAATGAAATCCACGGGTATTGTGAGAAAAGTAGATGAGTTGGGAAGAGTTGTAATTCCAATTGAGTTGCGTAGGACTCTGGGTATCGACAAGAAAGATGCTTTAGAGATTTACGTGGACGATGAACATATTATATTGAAAAAGTATGAGCCTGCATGCATATTCTGCGATAATGCCAAGGATGTACGGACTTACAAAGGCAGGAATATATGCAAAGAGTGCCTGGCTGAGCTGCGCAAGCTGACTGAGTAACGCATCATCTTCCAGGCACCTACCTTTTTCCTTTGGTTATATATACATCATCATAGACCAAAGAAAATAGTTCAAGTATCTATAGAATGCTTGTAAACCTCGTTTCTGGGTAGCCCCCGGGCTTTAGCCACCTGTTTTATAGCTTCCTTCTTGTCAAAGCCTTGAGCCATGTATTGTTTGATGTGTTCCTTTATGGAAATATTCCACACATCCTTATGCTGCGTATCTTGATTTCCACATCCCTCTAAGATGAGCACTATTTCTCCTTTAGGGGGATGTTCATTAAAATGTTGCAGCATCTGTTCAAGGTTTAAGATGATGACCTCTTCGTGTATCTTAGTTAGTTCCCGCACCACTGCCACCTTTCTGTTGCCCAGCTTGTCGAGCATATCCTTTAGGGTGGCAACTAACCTGTGCGGCGCTTCGTAGAGAATGATGGTGCGCTGCTCGCATTTTAACTCTTCTAGCCTTGCTTCTCTGTCCTTTTTCTCCCGCGGCAAAAAACCTTCAAACGCAAAACGGCTGGTATCCATTCCCGACAGCACCAAAGCTGTGATGGCGGCTGTGGGACCGGGCAATACCGTAACGGGTATACCGTTCTCCCTTGCCAGGCTAATTAGAGGTATTCCCGGGTCAGATATCCCCGGCATTCCCGCATCGGATACCAGGGCTACGCTATGGCCCTGCTTAAGCAGCTCTATAATTTTGTGACCCCGCTCCTTCTGATTGTGTTCGTGATAGCTTATAAGCGGCTTTGAAATCCCGTAGTGGTTCAAGAGCTTTAAAGTATGCCTGGTATCTTCAGCGGCGATATAATCCACTTCCCGGAGAATGCGAAGCGCTCTTAAGGTTATGTCCTCTAGATTCCCTATTGGCGTTGCGCAGATGTAAAGGGTACCTGTTGCCGGCAAAGAACATCGCTCCTTAGTTTTTTACCGAAGTAATTACTCTTCCGTCGCCCTAATTGCTTCAACTACAAGTTCCATTTCTTCTTGGCCTGAAAAAGCTCCTATCTTAAGATAGCGAACTATCCCTTCCTTGTCAATAATGTAATTGGTGGGCACTCCGCTTTGGTAATAGATTTTCCAAGCTTCGTTATTCCTGTCCAGGAGTACGGGAAAGGTATACCCATACTGTTGAATAAAATCCCTCACCTTTTTCTCTGCAGCTTTATCATCGGTTCCGCCCTTAAGCTCCACAGAGGTAGAGTTGACTGCCAAGATGACGATATCCTGGTCTTTGTACTTTGCATAAAATTCCTCCATATGGGGCATCTCAGCTCGGCAGGGCGGACACCAGGTAGCCCAAAAGTTGAGAAATACGATTTTTCCCTTATAATCCGACAGTTTGATCTTATTGCCATTTAAGTCTTCAGCCTCAAAATCATGCATGGGCTTATTTATCTCCAAGAAATAGTATTTGTCCTTTAAAATGTTTTGTGGCGAAGCTGTATTTTTGTCATCGCTTTCATCTGGTGAAGGATTGAGGATATTTTCATTCTGTGGTTCCTCTGCCTGGCCTTGCGGCCTTTCCTGAGGCGTATCTTGTGACATAGCACAACCGCTTGCAAACAGTCCTAATGCCAGCAAAAGAGACAGTATTTTGATAATCTTGCCCATGGAATTGCATCATCCTTTCAAAATGATTTTCTGTTATGAGTCTAAAAAGGCCAATCTATTGAAGAAAATCAATAACCCTATTATGATGAGAAGTCCACCGCTAATCCATCTTATTATGTCCATATATTTGTACAGTTTTTTAAGGGGCGTCCATAACACCGGCATACAGGCTGTCAGTGTCACAAAGGGCAACCCCAATCCTAAGCTGTATACCGCCAATAATCCCATCCCTTTACCGATGGAGGGGGTCTGGCTGGCCATGACCAGCACCGAGGCAAGCATTGGACCTATACAGGGAGTCCATCCCAAACCAAAGCCCATACCCGCGATAATGGATGTAAGGAATCCCGGCCCATCAATGCTTGTCTTAAATCTTTTCTCATAATTTAAAAAGGGAATAGGGATAAGCCCAATATGGAACAGGCCAAAAAAGGCAATCAATGCTCCACTTATCATTCGGATAACATCCTTGTGTTTCACTATAACCCTTCCGAAGGAGCTTGCCGCAGTTCCCATGCTGATGAACACAAAAGAAAAACCTATGACAAATAAAAGGGCGTTTAGTACCAAGGTACGATAGGACTTTGAGGTGCTTCTAAGCAGATTGTCGACGTTTTGCCCTGTCAAGTAAGCCAGGTATACTGGAATAAGCGGTAAAACGCAAGGAGAAAAAAAAGAGGCTAATCCTTCAACAAAGACCATAAAAATGAAGGCCAAGTCTGCCACCTATATTCCTCCTCATTTTTATTTTATAATACTTATAATACCCCATCTTTAGATTTAAACGACATATATCTTAATAATTAATATAATATGATGTAATATCTCCGTATTTTTCAGCATTTATATATTTCTATTATAATATTGTGTAGCTTTTTTAACAAAATTTAAACTTTCACAATCTTGTATTGACTTATAACATAATTTGTAGAATAATGTTAGATGCTACATAAAGCTCAATGGGGGTATTTACATGAAAAAATTTTTGATAACTGCGCTATCCATATTGCTTGTCTTTCTAATAGCATCAGCGACTTATATATATGTATTGCTTGACCAACTTGAAAATAATTCTCTGGCAGATTATGCGGATTCATCGGACTTATCGGATTTCTCTGATTCATCAGATTCTCAGGAAGAAGTGCCCTCTAATGATAAAGATTTAGGGATTTCTGAAACGGCTCCCAAAACCAGCAAAACCGGTGTAATCAACATACTCCTGTTTGGTTTGGACTCAAGGGTTGAAAACAGTATATCTCGTTCCGATACCATAATGATCGCAACCATCGATAAGAAAAACCAGGTCATTAAGCTTACTTCCCTGATGCGCGATATGTATGTGCCCATTCCTGGCAGAGATAAAAACAGGATAAATACGGCTTATATCTTTGGTGGACCTTCCCTTGCCATCAAAACGGTAAACACCAACTTCGACCTGGATATACGCCATTATGTTACGGTGGACTTCTTTGGCCTAGAAAAGATCATTGATCAGGTAGGCGGTGTAACTATAGACGTCAAAAAGCAAGAAATCCCCTATATTAACAGCTGCATACAAGAACTCAACAGTCTAAATAAAAACACCAAGCCTGCCCCTTTGCTCAAAAATCCCGGCCCACAGACGTTAAACGGCAGGCAAGCGGTAGCATATGCCCGCGTGCGAAAAGTTGGGAATGGCGATTTTGAGAGGACCGAGAGACAAAGGCGGGTACTGGTAGAATTATTTAAAAAGATAAAGACCATTAACCCTTTGAAACTACCCGGCTTGGTGAGCACTATGTTGCCCTATGTGGAGACCAATCTCTCAAAGACCGAAATTTTGAGCTTGGGGATCTCAGTGTTGGGATTTAAGAACAAGGATATAATACAATACAGGCTACCAGTAGATGGAACGTATGAATCTAAGCGAATTGACGGCATGGCCGTTCTGGTACCAGATTTAGAAAAGAACAAGGTTCTTCTCCACGATTTCATATACGGTGACAGCGTAAATGATGAGGTTGCAGATGCTAACAGCAGTGGTGCTTAACAATGGGAGGAAGATCATAGCTTTCAACAGGAATTGATAAAGGGCAGAAATGTCTGATTTGGTGGAATAATACTTGACATAATGGATAATATCATAGTATAGTATTTTTAAGCTTGCAAACGCGATGAAGAGAAGAGTAGGCAGGTAGACCCGCCTTTAGAGAGCCGGGGTAGGTGAAAGCCGGCGGCGGAGTTTCCTGTTGAACATGGTCTTGGAGCGGAGCGGTCGAAATGGGGAGTAGGCCGCTACGGGAGGTCCCGTTATAGACGCAGGTGATGATGGTCACCGGTAGAGTTTTTCGCCGCGAGGCGAAAAAGAATTAGGGTGGTACCGCGGAGGATACCCCTCGCCCCTA
>NZ_VSCO01000011.1:0-23755 GCF_047459465.1 Caldicoprobacter sp.
TTGGGTTTATTATATCACGAAATTTGGCCAAAAAGCGCAAAATGAGGTCATAAAATAATAAGGCAGCAATTCGTTTTGATGCTCATATATGGTATAATATTTTTAAACATCCTGGACATCTTAAAACGCACAATCAATCGCTTTTGACACTACCAATTATTTGAACCAATAATACAATCAATGATCTCAGCAGTTAATACAAAGTGCTGCAATCCTTAAAATCCACAACGTAACATTTAATCCTACATTATTCTTGATCAACACAAGAGCGCCATCGTGCAAATAAATTATAAAACAAGAAGGTAGGTAAAAAGATGAACGATCCTCAGAAACTCGTCAAGGATATACAGGAAAATATAGAAAAGGTAATAGTAGGGAAGAGCCACGTCATACAGCTCATCCTAATTGCTCTTCTGGCGGGAGGTCATGTGCTCATCGAAGATGTCCCCGGCGTTGGCAAGACTACTTTGGTATCATGCCTTGCCAAATCCCTCAACCTATCCTTTAAACGCATCCAGTTCACGCCCGACATCATGCCCTCGGATATAACTGGCTTTACCATGTATAACTTCAAAACCGGCGAAATGGAATTCAAACCGGGGATGATAATGAGCCAGGTCATACTGGCCGATGAGATCAACCGCACCTCGCCCAAGACCCAGGCTAGCCTTCTTGAAGTCATGGAAGAACACCAGGTAACTGTGGATGGCAAGTCCTACCCTGTACCAAAGCCTTTCATCGTGCTGGCTACCCAAAATCCCATCGAATACATAGGTACCTTTCCCCTGCCTGAAGCTCAGCTGGATCGCTTTTTCATCAAAGTATCACTAGGTTACCCTACCAAGCGGGAGGAGATGTTCATACTCTCCCGGTTTCAAACTCAAAACCCCATGGAGGATTTAAAGCCGGTAGCCGATGCACAGCAGATTTTAGAGCTTCAACAGCAGGTTAGACACATAAATGTAGCAGAAGGCATAAAGGAATACATAGCCGAGCTGGTTGCGTGTACCCGCGAACACAAGGACCTGACATTGGGCGCAAGTCCGCGAGGCGCCATTGCCCTTATGCGTGCCTCACAGGCACATGCCCTACTGGAGGGCAGGGACTACGTCATACCCGATGATGTGCAGAAAATGGTGATCCCGGTCCTGTCCCACCGCTTGATACTAAAACCCGAAGCGCGTCTTAAAGACTTGACTGCCGAGCGAATTTTAAGATCAATCCTAAATTCGGTATACGTGCCAGTGATCTGACCATGAAGCATGTACGCGCCTTTATTATCAGCCTTGGAACGCTTTTATTGGGGTTGGGGCTTTATAGCGGGGAAAAGATATTCTTCATGGGCTTTGCAGTAATTGCATCGCTCATATTCTACGCCCTCATCACTAACCTGTGGGTACTCATGGATTTCCGGTATCTGCAGAGGGTAACCCCTGAGCAGGCAACAAAAGGAGACCGGGCTTCACTGATTATACAGATACACAATGACAAGCCATTCATATACCCATACATCAAGGTGTTCTATCAAATACCCCAATCTGCCCTGATAAACGAGGTAAAAGAAGAAGTCCTGTGCATCCTTCCCTTCCATTATGGTGAAATCAAAGAGGAATTCACATGCGAGTTGAGAGGCGACTACACGTTGGGCATCATCGGCGTGGAGGTTGGCGACCCTTTCGGCCTGTTTACCTTTTACACCAACCTGCTCAACCGTTCGTATTACAAGCCTCTTAGGCTAAGTGTAGCACCAAGAGTCATCAGGTTAACCAGCCTTCCATTGCCTCAAATTCAAGCCGAAGGCACCACCAGGCAGGAATTTTTGCCAACAGAGGAGCCCTCATCCCTAAGCGACATACGCCAGTATCACTACGGTGACCCCCTTAAAAAAATCCATTGGAAAGTATCCGCCAAATTACAGGCCTTGTACGTCAAAAACTATGAAACCAACACCCAGCCACAAATACTCATGTTCTTGGAGACATTCCCCTTCCCTTCTGAAGGGATAGCCCGCTACAAGGTGGAAGACCAGATGATAGAATGCGCTGTGGCTCTCATACACTTTGTACTCTCAAAATGGCTTTCGCTGCAGCTGATAATCTATCACATGGAACGGCAACAGCTCAGCGGCAGGAATCCAGGTGATTTCAATCGCTTTTTTGACTATCTGGCAGCGCTACCCTTTAACAGTCCTTTCCGCATGGACGAGATACTTTCCATGGAATCTCATGGATTCAACAAAGGGCAGAGCGTTGTGCTCATCGTCCATGATATGAGCTACCAACTGTTCAACCGCCTGTGCCTGCTAAAGCAGTCCAATATACACCCTCTGGTTTTTTTGATATATCATAGTCCCGGGCTGAAGGAAGATACAAAGCGCATGATTGACGAGCTAAACAGGCGAGAAATACCTTGTTTCCCACTTCATACCGATGAACGAATAGACGAGGTACTGGTGAGCGAACTATGAGCCAAAAATCCACATTCAATCCCGTGCTTAACTACATAATGAAATGGCTGATATTCACCCTCATGGTAAGCGGACTGACAAAGTCCATACTGGTATCCCTGGATTTTTCAGTCCCATATTGGGCTATACTGCTGATGGTAACCGCATTTTACATAGCCCTTTCAATTTACTTCTCCAGCCGCCTGGCCTTGATAACCCTGACATCAGCAACGGCTGTAGGTGTAGGAATCCTTTTGAGATATTTTGCTGTCAAGGGCCGATTGGACGAAATACTAAGCCTTTTCAAGTGGTTAATGGATTATACCCTTGGCATGGCCTCCTTTGAAGCACAGCATGTATTCCCAAGCACCTGGTTTATAGTATTCATCTTATCTTTTGTTGTATATCTGCTAACCATAAAGCATGAATTGCTGGTTATATCATCCATCCTGTGTGCTGGCATTATAACCATAGAATGGGCTTTGGGCCATACCCAGATATTACCGTGGCTGTGGCCAGTACTTTTAGGATGGCTTATGATGTTGGGCGCAAAACAGTACAGGAGGCTTTCCCGACACTACAGCATGCCCGATTTTGGAGTATGGCAAATCTCAACGCTTCCCCTGGCCATAGCCATAATTTTAACGTCGTCAATATTGTTACCAGATGATACACGGCACCTCAAATGGGATTTCCTCGAGCAGACGGTTGAAAAAATAAGCGACAGATGGTCGGAATGGTCAACTTTTTCAAAACCCAGGCAGCCATTTCGTCTTTCTCAGACCGGCTTTCCATCTTCATCGGAACAGCTGGGCGGGCCCGTAATAATAAGCGGCGACGTGGCATTGAGGGTAATAGCCACTGCCCCCCTATACTTAAGGGGCACCATACTCAATGAGTACACGGGCGGTGGCTGGCAAAACTCCATAGAAGATAAACGATATAAGCTGGGCAGCATAAGCTGGGAAAACGAGTATAGCCAAGCGTTTGATTGGGATGAGCCCATATGGGAAGATCTAAGCCGCCAGCTTAAGGATCGCTTTTTCATTCCCATAAAAGCTTCGGTGACCCATACCGGCATTGAAACCTCAGTCATATTCAATGCCCAGCGCCTTGAAGGTATCACCATACAGAAAAGCTGGGGAGGCTTTACCCCCTATTTCAACGGCAAAGGAGAAACTTTTACCACGAGGGATATCTCGGCATCAGAGAGCTATATACTTCACGTCAGCGTGCCGGCCATTGAAGACCCGGCATTCCAGAGCTTCATTGAAAGTTATACCCCCATTATCGACTGGCATAAGCCCATCTCACAACAATCCCTATGGGAAGGTGCCAACCGAGAAAAGCTGCTTTACATACAGGAACACTACACGGAGGTGCCCGATACCATACCTTCAAGGGTTGTTGAACTGGCCTACAGAATTACGCGAGGAATAGAATCGCCTTTAGCCAAGGCGCTGGCCCTTCAGGCCTACCTACAACAAAATTACGGCTATACCCTGCAACCCCCTTATACCCCCCCTGACGTGGACTTTGTCGATTACTTCTTATTTGAGCTCAAAAGGGGGTATTGCACCTATTTTGCCACAGCAATGGCGGTGATGGGTAGAATTGTAGGGTTGCCCACCCGGTATATAGAAGGCTTCAAGATGCCCTCTCAGCCTTATAAGGAAAACCTTTACGAGGTCAAAAAGCTTAACGGCCATGCATGGGTGGAGATATATTTCCCAAAGGTGGGCTGGCTGACTTTTGATCCCACTCCCCAATCGCAAAATCAACAGGGCCTAACGGGTCAACATCAGGATGAATACCCCGGCTATTATTGGGATGAACCTCCTTATCCATGGATACAGGGTGAACAGTTTAACAACTACCAATCCGATTTAAATTCTGAAATAGCCAGCCCAATCGATTCATCATCAACAGGCAAAACACCCTGGGTTTTATTGGTCTTGCTTACGCCGCTTGTCGTGGCAGGAGCCGGTATGGCAGGGCTTAGAATATGGGATATGCTCCGCTGGAGAAAAATAAAAAAGCTGCCTTTCAAGCAGCAGCTCAGCTATTGCTACAGGCAAATACTGTGGCTCCTTACCCTTTATGGCTTCCCTATGCGCAAAGGAGAAACCCCCTATTCTTATGCACAGAGAGTAGATGCCTGGCTTACCAATCCTGCCGGTTCTATGATGGACATATGCCAGCTGGTAGTAAAAAATCAATTTGGCAACTATCAGCTAACCGAGCATGAAATGAGAAAAATACTCAATTTTTACTACAATTTAGAAGAAAACATAAAAAGCCTGCTGGGCTTTTATCCTTACACTTTCAAGCTGATATCCAAAGAGCTTTCTTCGAAAATTTTAAGGCGGCACAACCTCTAAAAGTGCTACATCCATACAGCTACTTTTATCCCTGAGCTTTTTGGACCTTTCCTTTCCTTCCCGCCATCATGCATATGAAACGGCGAATCATCTCCTTAGGCTCAACCGATTCATCTTCATGTATGGGAGACACCAGGAAGGTTATGGCTATAAACCGTATGACAGCAGAAAGTATGAACAGCATATGATAATTGGTAAGTCGATGCCCAAAAATTACAATATCTAAACTTCTGGCCAGCTCAGCTGTAACCTCCATAAACAAGCCACCAAGGGCATAAGCCACTATACTGCCCACCACCGACGTCACCATTGAAAAGCTAGCCAGATAAAATGAGCGATTTTCGTCAGGTGAAAGGCTCATTACCAGGTTATTGGAGGTCAAATCAATCCCACTCCAGAATATACCGGTAAAAACGTGTATAAAGGGGATAATCATATAATTCTCTGGAGTAGCCAACAGCCATAGAAAAGGAAGAGCAGATGCCACCGTACCACAAACGCGCAGCACTGGCTTGTTGCCAAAGGTATCAATCAGCATACCCCATTTTCGTACGACAAATATGGTGAGGATATTGCTAACTACCTGAGTATAGAGGGTAATTTCCAGATAGCTCATCTTCAAATAATCGATCATATAGGCATTAAAAAACGGCCCAGCGATACTGACGCCAAACACCCATACCGCCCAAAAAATCAAATACCGTCTGAAATTTGAGTGCCGTAACGCAACGTTCCACATCTTTTTCAGGCACAGCTGATGCTGCGGTTTTGCCATTGGCGGGTCATACACTCGGATAAAACAAAGGATATCCATTACAGCAAATATAGTCACTATGACGAATACCACCGCAAAGCCAACAAAACCGCCTATGCGATCCAGTACCCAGCTTGCAAGCACTCCCCCCACCATACCGCTAAAGGTGAACATCATTTGCCGCTGGCTGAAAAATCGCCCGCGTATTTTTAATGGCACAAGTGCTGCCATCCAGGACATAAAGGTTACCCCGTTGAAAGCGCCGCCCACTGCTGAAATCAGCAAAAAAAACACTATGAGGCCTACGGTCAGCCCCTTCAGCTCTTCAGGAATAATAAGCGGAAGGAGCACGACGGGAATTATGGAAAGGCGCTGAAAGAAGCCGCCAAGAAAAAACAGCTTTTTCCTGGCTCCTGTGGACTCCAGCACATAAGCCGCCAGCACCTGAAATACGCCGCTCACCACCGGAAACGACATCAAAATACCATACATCAGCTCGCTGACTCCAAGAGCGCGTACAAAGCCGGCAAAGGGGGCACCACTGAGGCATACAAAAAACACTATGCCAAGACTAGCCCCCCATACAATCCTATTGAGGTCTTCCCTGAGCTGCTGTGTAATATCTAGCTCCTTAAAAAGCAAAAATTTGCCTTTCACGGCGTTATATCCCCCATTAGATACTACGACTGGATCTGTATTCCTTTTATAAACACACAATTGACATGCAGCTTTTCATCCAAAATGACCAGATCAGCATCCAGGCCTTTCTTTATCCTGCCCTTTTTATCCCCGATGCCTATGATGTCGGCCGGCACTTCGGTGAGCATTTTAACGGCATCCTCCAGCGGTACCCCTATCAAAACCAAGTTACGCAGGGCTTGATCCTGGGTAAGGGTACTGCCCGCAAGGTTGCCTCCATCTTTTAATCGAGCTACCCCTTCTTTTACCACTACTTCCAGCCCACCTAAGATATAGTCACCATCGCCTATTCCCGTAGCCGACATGGCATCAGTTATAAGTGCCACTTTATCGCTACCCTTTATAGCCACAGCTATTCTCAGTGCAGCAGGGTGCACGTGAACCAAGTCAGCAATGAGTTCCACCGTAACCCCGTCCCTATCTAAAGCAGCCCCTACCGCTCCAGGTTCCCTGTGTTTAAATGGTGACATAGCATTGTATAAGTGGGTGACATGGGTCATCCCCCACTCAAACCCAGCCATACACTGCTCATAATTAGCCATCGTATGCCCCATGGATACCAATATACCTCTATCCGTTAAGTAGTTCACCAGTTCCCTTGCTCCTTCGGCCTCGGGGGCCATGGTAACCATCTTTATAATTCCCTCGTAATCCCCTACCAGCCCCCTAAAATTCTCACGGCTGGGGGCAAGTATGCGTTTTTCATCATGGGCACCTTTCGCATTGGGGCTAATAAAAGGGCCTTCCAGATGAATCCCGAGAATCTGAGCTCCCTTGATATCCTTATGTAGGGCATCGCCTACTGCCTCCAAGCTTTTCCTTATCTCTTCCCTCCCATGAGTTGTGGTGGTAGCTAAAAAAGCCGTGGTACCGTGCTGGGCCATAAACTCTGACATTACTTCAAGGGATTCCACGCTGCCATCCATGACGTCTCGACCTTTACATCCATGAACGTGAATATCTATAAAACCCGGGCATACATAATTCCCCTTGACGTCTATAACTTCCCCTTCAGCGTATTTCCCTCTAGGGGCAACATCCAAAATTTTTCCCTCTTCTACCACTATGTCTACATTGCATTGCCATTTCCCCTCTAAATAAACCTTCCCACCGGTTAGAATTTTCACCGACCACATCCCCCCGCTGAATTTTTTCATAAAAAAGCCCCCTTGGGTAGCCATATACCTAGCAATATGCCAAATTCCCAAGGAGGTTTACTTTCCTTAAAATATTTACTGATATTTTTTTGCCTTTTGACCTGCTGGCACAATGCCATTTGCAAAATGCCACCTCAATACTTAATTAGGAAGAAACCTTACGAGTAACTCTCTGGTAAAGCCTGCCGGTCTGCTTTAAAACACCGAATAGCAGTGCCACCAGAAGCACATTCACTGCTATAGCGGGAAGCACAGCGGTTAGAAAAGCAACAGCGGATGTCTCCGCCGTTAAAACCTTCATCGCAGTACCTACCCCCAAAAACACCAACCCGCTTATTAGGGTCCCAACAATTGAAACTACAATAGAAATGACGTACATGTTGACAAACCTCTTTAAAGCGTATATAAGGGGTATCAATACCGCCGTCGTAATTATCTTATCGATGAGGTTAGGTAAAAACCCTCCCGGCACGTTGGTGGTAATGCCTGACAGCACACCACCTGCCAGACCGGCTACAAATCCCACCTTGACGTCATCAAAACACAGCAGGCACAAAAACAGCATGGGCAGCAGAAAGTCAGGCTTCACGACCGTACCCGTCGACGGCGTGATATAATGCAACACCACCCCGATTGCCAGTAATAATCCCGCTAAAACAAAATCCCTTAAATTTTTCACGTCTCCTCTCCCCTTTCTCATCTCATCTCTTCTCGTCTCATCTCATCGCGCCAGCCAGGTCTAATAAAACCTCACAGCACACCTTTCTATATATGCCTTTATAGTAACAAACAAATAAACTGATGTCAATAATCAAAATGGCAAAGCTCCCCACCTACTCCCTTTATGTACTGCTATATCTTTAGTGCCCCATCATCTCATCTTCCCATTGAATGTCATTGAGATATACGAGTTTAAAGCAATCTTGTGACGTCCTTACCATAACAAATTAAGGGGGATCACTCCCCCTTATCCTCTCGTTCTAAAATTACCTATAAAAGGCATGGTTTCCTATGGTAGCAACATATATGCGATTCTTTACAATCCAAGAGCCGCTTGCCTTGGCGGGATTGAAAAAGTATAAAGCATCTCCCACCGGTTTGGAACCGCTATAAGCCTCATGAGCAGCTCGATAGCTTTCATCACTAGGCGTGTTGTATATGGTACCGTCCTGTACTGGGCTAAACTGCGGTATGCCATTATAATACTGGAATATAACCCCATATATGGTGTTGGGAAAGCCGGGAGAATTTACGCGATTCATTATAACGCTTCCGACCGCCACCTTACCTATATAGGGCTCACCGGCGGCTTCAGCATGTATGATTCTGGCCAGCCAGAACAGGTCATCCGACTCTTTCTGCGATGACGCAGCTCCGCGGCTGGTAGACTGCTGCGACGTTACTTGACCACCGCCATACAGCACGCTCTGAGTCTGGGGACCCGCTATACCGTCAATTCTCAGCCCCTTGGCCTTTTGAAAGGCTATCACGGCATTTTCAGTAATTTTACCGTAATACCCGGTGACGTTGGCATAGAAATACCCCTGCTGTTTGAGCGCACTCTGAAGCCGGGAAACATCATCCCCTCTCATACCAAACTTTAAAATACGGTACCCGTTTTGGCTACCATAAAGAACGGATTGAGTAACGGGACCCGCAATTCCATCCACCGTAAGACCCTTTGCCTTTTGGAACTTCATAACCGCGTCCCTGGTAATGGGACCATAATATCCCGTAACCTGCCAATAAGTATAATATCCCTGATTTTTAAGTGCTTGCTGCAGCTGGGCAACTGCATCACCCCTACTTCCCAGCGATAGCACAGGATATGCAGCCCATGCTCGTCCAACGGGTAATAATATAAACATGAAGATAGCCGTTACAACAACCAGCCTGTAAATGCCAGCTCGGGATAAAATGTACCGCACCTGCTCTACACCCCCCATGAGCTGAATTTTACGTCGATTACTATTATAGGATGCGCTTTCATATACTGTCAAATAAGTAAATCTCCGTAAGACAAATTGTTAAAAAAATATTACACAAATATTAAATATTTTTTCATCACCTTCATTCTAACGCATGCATACCATATTGTAGATATATTACACAAAATTGCATACAGCGGCTTTTTATAGGCAATAATAAAATAAATAATGCCCGTTTATTCTATAAGACGGGCATCATCTATCCAAATGGCGTACTCTATTTTCTTCTGGCACAGGAGGCTCTTACTACAAGCTGGGTTTTTAATTTGACCATTCTGGGCGCACCTTCCCTTTCCATCTGCTCCATAAGCAGCTCTACCGCCACATCGCCGATCTCCTTTAGAGGCTGCTTAACCACCGTCAACGGCGGCTCTACAACTTCGGAAAGTTTGCTGTCATCAAAACCAATGATGGACAACTCCTCCGGTACATTGATGCCCATATCTTTGGCACCTTTCAATGCACCGATGGCCATAAAGTTGTTTACCGCTATTATGGCGGTGGGAGGGTTGGCAAGCCTCATCAGCTTTTTAACGCATTCGTATCCCCCGTCCATTTCAAGATTCCCCGATACAATGAGGCTCGCATCTATACTTATGCCTGCCATTTTAAGCGCATCTATATAGCCTCGGCGACGGCTCTTCCTGGTCCCAGCTTCCAAACCGTCTATAAAGCCTATCCTTCTGTGCCCTAATTCTAAAAGATATCGAGTGGCTTCCAAAGCACCTTCATAGGTATTGATATACACCTGGCTGACATTGCTAAAATGGCTACCAAAGGCTACAACCGCTATGCCATTTTTCCTGAGCTCTTCCAAATTTTTTGCATTCACCAAATTGTCCTCGGGCTTCACCCGCGTCGGACTAAATATCACTCCATCCACCTTACGGGCTATAAGGTCGTCCACATATTGCGTCTCCTTTTCGATCATGCGCTGGGTATTGCATAAATAAGTGCTGTATCCCTTTTCGCCCAGTTTTTGCTCAATTACCTCGGCAATCTCGGTATAAAAGTTATTGGTGATGCTGGGAATTAGCAAAGCCACGGTATACGTGCGGCGGTGTGCCAGGCTTTTGGCAATCTTATTGGGCCTATATCCCAGCTCTTTGGCGGCTTCAATTATCTTCTGGCGCGTCTCCTCCCTTACGGGGTGATCCACGCCGTTTAATACCCTAGATACAGTGGCTACAGAGACACCTGCCTTTTTAGCTATATCATATATGGTAGCCAATGTCCCCTGCCCCTTTCCGCTTAAAAAATTACAAGACGTATAGGTAATCGGTTACTTGTATTATAAATATCGCCGCACAAATTATCAAGATAAATGCAAATCCTTTAACAATCTAACCTACCAATTAATCCTTATATCCCACCGTGATAGCCTTTAAGAGCACCTTCTTGTAATCCTGCTCCAGCTGCCTTATCATATCCATCTTTCCTGCAAAAAATGGGGGCTCACCCAGCCTCTTCAAAATGGATTGTTCCACCAGTGGCGGCTCAACGGTTATCTTTATATCCATGTTTCTCATCTTGCCGGTCCAGTAATTGATAAGCGATACCTCGTCATGCTGTAAGTTACCTGTAATCGGCCTTACCTTTTCGTCAATTTTTTCTTCAAATGATACTCCATCATTCTGTAAGCCGTACTCACTTTTAACCCCTTGGGGCAAATCTTCCTCCTTTTTTGCTGTCACAGGTTGAGCTGCGCTCGTCCTTCTGTTGCGAATGGCTTCCATAATCTGTTCTCTGTTCATACCCCTTAGCTTGAACAGCAAAAAAGGATCACGGTCAAACTCCTGGGCGAGGATGTAATAAACCGCTGCTATGTGCTTACAGGGGCTGAGCCAGTCAGAACAGGTACAGTGGGCAGTCAGATCCATGGTATGCCTTGGAAATATGGAAACCTCTAGCGAAGAAAAGGCTTTCTCAATATCGCCAGGCATATCGCCCACCAGAAGTTTTGCTGAAAATATCGCTTTGCTGGCCAAAGCATCCAGCACCTGCTCCCACTCATGTTCTGACAAGGTCTTCATGGAAATCTCAACTTTATATGGAGTTTTCTTGCTACCACGTACATGGGCTTTGACCAGCCCAGGCAATATCTCCACATCGAGTACGTTTCCGTTCCTCGCATAAGCCTTACCGCGAGTCAAACATCTACCCCACTCAAAGGACTCCAAAGCCTCCAGCCATTGCCTAGCCCACCAACTGGAGCCAAACCCCTTTTTTTCCCTCGACGCCATCCTTTGTCCCCCTATTCATTCCGCACAACTTCGCTTTCAAGAGCAAACAGACTTCTCAGCTCATCATCGCTGAGTTCGGTAAGCCACGCTTCACCGGATCCTACCACTTTATCTGCCAAATCTTTCTTCCTTTCAATAAGCAGATCAATCTTTTCCTCCAGCGTTCCTATACAAATGTATTTATGCACCTGAACGTTCTTGTGCTGTCCGATTCTAAAAGCGCGATCTGTAGCCTGGTTCTCCACAGCGGGATTCCACCACCTATCAAAATGGAAAACATGGTTAGCCTGAGTAAGGTTTAATCCCACTCCTCCTGCTCTCAAGGATAACACGAATATATCGGGGCCTTCTTTAGTTTGAAACCGTTCTATCATACGGTCCCGCTCATCCTTTCGAATACCGCCGTGGAGAAACAACACTTCCCGTCGAAATCTCCTTTGTAGATACGCCTGAAGCATCTTGCCCATTTTGGCATATTGGGTAAATATAAGCGCCTTGTCCCCCTCGCTCAATATCTCATCCAGCATCTCAACCAGGCGCATAAGCTTGCCCGATCTATTGCTAACCAAGCTGCCATCGCCTAAAAACAGGGCTGGGTGGTCGCAGATCTGCTTGAGCTTGGTGAGCAACGATAGAATCAATCCCCTCCGTTCAATGCCGCTGGATGTGGCTATACGCTCCATGGTGCTCTCTAGTACCGCTTCATAAAGGGTAACCTGTTCTTTGGTCAGGGTACAGTAAACCTTATTCTCCTGTTTGAGCGGCAGGTCCTGAATGATAGCGGGATCGGTTTTTACGCGTCTCAATATAAATGGCTTAATCAGCTGCTTAAGCTGCCAGGCACGCCTTTCATCCCCATGCTTTTCAATGGGAATGACGAATTTTTTGCGGAAGCTTTCACGACTACCCAGATACCCGGGATTTAAAAATTCCATAATAGACCATAACTCCATTAATCGGTTTTCTATAGGAGTTCCCGTAAGAGCAATCCTATATCCGCTCTTCAGTTTACGCACGCTCTGAGCCTGTTTGGTGGAAGGGTTCTTTATGTTTTGAGCCTCATCCAGCACTATGCCCTCCCAATTTACCATGGCCAGAATGTCCAGATCCCTGTGTACCAGGTTATAAGTGCTTATGACTAGGTCATGACTGGATGCCTTTTCGACAAATTCCTTACCCGTAGCCCTATCAGTGCCGTGATGAATGAACATTTTTAAGCCAGGGGCAAACCGCGCTATTTCTCGCATCCAGTTGCCCACCACCGAAGTAGGGCATATGAGCAGCGTAGGCCCTTTCACCCCCAGGCATTCCCTCTCATAAATCAGCATGGCAATCACCTGCACCGTCTTGCCCAGCCCCATATCGTCGGCCAGGCAGGCGCCAAAACCTCGGATTCTCAAAAAGGTTAACCAGGAAAACCCTCGAATCTGATAGGGCCTCAATTTGCCGCAAAAACCGGGTGGTGGATCTAGGATGGTATAACCCTCGCTGCCTGCTAATCCCTGCATAAAGGTATGCAGCCATCCTTCAGAATCTATTCCTGTGACATCCGGACCATTTTCATCTGCGTGCATTACCATGCTAAGGGCTTCCTTAAGCGATACCCTTTTTGGGCCTTTCTGCTTCTCCAGCCACCTTATTACTGCTTCCATATCCCTCGGGTTGAGCTCTACCCATTGCCCACGGATGCACACCAGGGGTTTTTTAAGGGCAGCCAGCTGTTTAAATTCTTCATAGTCAATGGTCTCTTCTCCAATGGACAATTTCCACTCAAACTCCACAATGGAATCCAGCCCAAGCTGCCCAGATGAATCGGCATCTGAGCGATCTCGGACAGGGCAAAGCTTTAACTTCACCCCCGGCGTTCTTCTCTTTCTCTCTCGCCACCAGGAAGGGACTATAACTCCAAACCCGCTGTCCTGAAGCAGTACCGATATCTCTTTCAAGAAAAAATACGCCTCATCGGTTGTAAGGAACATTCCTTCGGGTCGGGGCTCCATAAGCCCCCTCTCAATGACTGGGTATATCTTAAGTATTTTCCCCAGGTCTTCGAGCAACCTCTCCTGCGGATGCTCAAACTGCCTATTGAGCAAAGTGACAACTTTCTCATTCATCTGCCATACATCCCGCGCTGATACCAACAAGCTCGGGTCATCGGTGGCCTGAAGATGAAACGACAGGTACCAATTTTCGCTCCCGTCTTTAGGCTCTTCAAGGCACAAGCAGGTACGGAAACTCCCCTTGTTTTCCCTTAAGACCGCAGTCCACTCCTTAAGCCCTTTTACCAATCCCTCAATTTGCCTTTTAGGCGCAATAATGCGCCGTCTCTTGCCCCTTAAAGCATATAGCCACTTTCGCTCAACGGGAGCATTTTGATCGGGCTGGCTGACATCTCCCAACCAGGTGCGGATGAGTTCATCGGTGGTCACACGTAAATAGTCCATGATGACATCGTATGGCATTGCCAGTTCCCCATGTTGTTGAGGCTGTTTAATGACGCTGCAGCATACCGGTGGCATAGCGTTTACAAGTCGTTTCAAAATCCCACGATCCTCCGGGTCTTCAAAAACCGGCTGCCATACGGCCACCACCCCTCCCTCTTCCCCCGGGGCCAAGGAAGGTATGAACTTCTGGCGGCACAGCATGCGCAGCACAAATCGTCCACACAGCACCCAAAAATTCCAGTCATCCCCAAAAATCAAATGGCCATCGCCGTTGTCACCTTCATCTCCATATTGCTCATCATGGCTACATGCCACTATGCCCTCAATAAAAGTGGGTATTGGAATAGATAAGCCGGTTATCTCCCAACCGGCCAACTTATATTCCCAATTTTCGAATTCCGCACATAATCCCGGTGAAGGCAACGGTGCATGCCTTCCGGTAGGCAATAGGAGCCACAGTTTATCCTCCTTGGCTACCTTGCCCCAATCGACACCGGGATATAAAATAGAAAGCGTTGAAACGATCTTGTTTACAGGTGCTTGGAATGTATGGGGGATCCCGCCAGGATTTTTAGGCGGTCTCCCCCTCTTCCTTTGAACATCCAAACCAGGTTCCTGCTCAGCCCATATAAAAAAGTTTTTACCCGTCCAAGCTACATGAAGTACAATCATAACTTAAATCTCTATTTCACCCTCCAATATATGCAGCATAAGCTTCACGCCATTTTCCATATCAGATGCATCCACCATCTCGCTGTCGCTGTGGACATACCGGCACGGTATGGACAGCACTCCCGAAGGTACACCCTCTCTGGTAAGATGAATTGCCCCTGCATCGGTACCGCCCGACTCCAATATCTCCATCTGATAAGGTATTCCTGCCTCCTGCGCCCTGCTCACCATCAAATTCCTAACCTTGGGATGCGCCAGCACCAAAGAATCCTTTACCTTAATGGCAGGTCCACCCCCCAGCTTTACAGCCATAGGTCTGGATTTAGGCGTATCCCCCGTAGTCGTCACATCCACCGCAATGCCTATATCGGGGTTCAACGCATATGCTGAGGTCCTAGCACCCCTCACTCCCAGCTCCTCTTGCACGGTAAACACGAAGTATATCTCATGGGGCGAAGACCGAAGCCGCTTGGCGGTCTCTATGAGCAGCGCACATCCTGCTCTGTCGTCCATGGCCTTTCCAATGTATCTGCCGCAATTCTCCGAAAACGAGGAGTGATACACCGCCACATCCCCTATGGCTACCATGCTTTCAGCCTCCTTGAGGCTGGAAGCCCCAATGTCGATGTACATCCTTTCCAATTTGATATCCTTTATATCGTCGATCTCCTCTTCATAGCTTATAACACCGACAACGCCATTTTTGAAGATCACCCTGCGGTGTATGCTGTCCCTTACCGAAACTCCACCAACCCTCGTAAACCTCAAAAATCCTTTATCATCGATATAGGTTACCATAAAACCTATTTGATCCATATGCGCGGCCAGCATGACCCTTTTGCCGCTGCCCTTCCTAACCGCTATCAAGTTGCCCAGCGTATCCACCCTTATCTCATCCACATAATCCTCAATTTCCTGACGGATTACATCCCTAATAATCTCCTCATTCCCAGAAGGACCATATGCTTCTGTCAGCTTTTTTAGAAGCTCTTTCATTGTAATTCACATCCTTTCAAAAATGCTGAGATCAAAGTTATGGTATTTCTATAGTCATTCAAATCCATAACTGACGATGGGCTGTGTATATACCGGCATGGTATGGATACTACCGCCGCCTTTATGCCCTCTCTTGCTAGGTGGATCCTTCCAGCGTCATTCCCACCGGATGCGCCCTTCTTAAATTGGAAGGGGATTCCCTCTTTTTGGGCCGTATTCACCAGCATCTCCACCAATTCCTTGTTGGAGTAAGAGGAAGCATCCATAATGGTAATGGCTGGTCCCTTCCCCATCAAGGTGGTATAGAAATGCTCATCCACCCCCGGCACATCGGAGCAGGTAGTACCCTCAACCACTATAGCTATGTCCGGATTTATGGTATATCCTAGGACCTCTGCTCCCCTTAAGCCCACCTCTTCCTGAACGCTGAAACAGGCATATAGGTCAAAATCATATCTTTGGTTTTGTTTTATGAGCTCGATGAGCACCGCACAGCCCGCTCTGTCGTCCAGCGCTTTTGCCTTAACCTTGTTGTCGCCAAACTCCACAAACCGGCTGTCAAATACCGCATAATCTCCCAACTTTACAGCCTGAGAGGCTTCCTCCTTTGAAGTAGCGCCTATGTCTATGTACATCTGCTTCACCTTAATGGCATGCTCCCGTTCTTCGGGCTCCTGCAGGTGAATGGCCTTAATTCCCAGCACCCCGGCATGGCCTTTCTCCCCCACCAGCACCCTTTTGGACACAAGGACGCGGGGGTCTATCCCTCCCACCGTTTTAAACTTCAACATGCCATCTTCGCCTATCCCGGTTATTATAAACCCCACTTCATCCATGTGAGCGCACAGCATGACTTTTTTACCGCTGCCCATGCCCTTCTTATAAGCTATAAGGTTGCCAATCCTGTCGGTGTATACGTCGTCGACAAAAGGCGCTACCTCCTGCCTTATAAGCTGGCGAACCCTACCTTCATCCCCGGACACGCCTGCCACTTCTGTCAATCTCTTCAATAGCTCAGCCATTCTTTCCAATCCTCCTTTAATGAAGCGATAAAACGCGCCAGCAACCTTGCTGCCTGCTTGATGCTGCTTAAATTCAAGGTCTCCACCGTAGTGTGCATGTACCTCAAAGGTATTTCAACGAGAACCGTCGGTACCCCACGGCGGGATATCTGAATGGCCCGGGCATCGGTACCGGTAGGCCTTGGCTCCACCTCTACCATGTAAGCCATATTGTATTCCTTAGCTACATCCATCAGCTTTTGCGTTAGCTTGGGATGCATGTTGGGTCCTACCGCAATGACCGGCCCCTTATTCATGGAGAAGGTTTCGTCCCTGGGCGCATCAGGCATATCGCCGTGGGTAACGTCTATGGCAATCCCTATGTCGGGCTCCAGCTTGTATGCGCTTATGGTAGCTCCCCGCACTCCTACCTCTTCCTGAACGGTGGCTACAAAAAACACTTCAGCAGCAAAGCGTAGGGCATCCAGCTCCTTCATGGTCTGAAGGAGCACCGCCACTCCCGCTCTATCATCCAGCGACTTTCCGCTGACCATCTGTCCCATCAGATCGGTCAACGGGCTTACGAAGGTGATAGCATCGCCTATGCTGACAAGCTCCTTTACCTTTTCATAAGGCAATCCCAC
Source organism: Caldicoprobacter sp. (assembly GCF_047459465.1). Taxonomy (NCBI): domain Bacteria; kingdom Bacillati; phylum Bacillota; class Clostridia; order Caldicoprobacterales; family Caldicoprobacteraceae; genus Caldicoprobacter; species Caldicoprobacter sp. Next base: position 17,426 of record NZ_VSCO01000011.1, read on the forward strand.
ATCTATGGCCATATCCTTTATCTTGATGGCTTTCTTGGCATCCTCCGGTCGCTGTATATGGGGCGGCTTAGCTCCTATGACGCCAAACAGCTTTTGCTTACCGTGGACCTCTACTTCTTGAGCCAGCAGTATGCGCGGATCCACACCGCCCACGGTGGTGAACCTTATAAAACCCCTTTCGTCAATATCGCTTACCATAAGCCCTATCTCGTCCATATGGGCAGCAATCATGATTTTGGGCATATCTTCCTTTATGACGTCAGTCTTGCGCCCGTACACATTATAAAACTGATCTATTATGACCTCCTGACAATAGGGCTCAAATGCCTGGGATATGATCCGGGCAACCGATTCTTCATTGCCCGATATCCCCGGTATGGCCACCAATTGGGCCAGAAAATTCTTGATTTCCATACCTATCCTCCTTACTGATCACTTTAAACCTTAAGAAATTGCGTCGCTAAACCTCTCATTAAGATCCGGAGGAGATAATACCAATACACAGCCCTTTTCTCCGGCTATCTCCACCGCCTTTTGAATAGCTTTGTAACAATCCATCTCATGTCCTATAACCGTATTCCCCATTTGCTGCGCTATGTTAAAAGCCTTTTCCATGGGGCCATGGAATGCATAATCGGTTACCAGTATACAATGATCGCTATGGCGATTGACTATTTGTCCTATTTCCCTATATTTTGATACATCAATGTGGCCACCCACAGGGAAAAGCGTCACCATTTTGCCTTTGGTCCGGCCCTTCAGCTGTGAATACAAAGCATCAAGCTCATCCACATCCAGCGTATCCCTTACGTATATATCTACATTCCTGTAAACATCATTTCCCATCTCAATGGCTATTCCGCTCTCAAAATTCTCAAGCCCATACCGCACCAGCTCCATATCCATGCCCTTTTTTAGACACCAAGCAATGGTAGCCAACGCATTGTACACGTTATGTATTCCGGGCACGTTGAGCACGATATCCCAGCTGCCCTGGGAAGTCTTTACGGTAAAACGGCTGCCATGAGGAGTTAGATGTATATCCTGCGCATTGACGTAGCTTTTATGGCAAATGCCATACCCGATTTGTGTACGCCCTTTAAGCTGATTGGCATAATAATCGTCCACATTTAAAATTATAGGAGAGTTTACGCTCTTTAAGTGATCTATCAAGGTCTTCCTTATTTCTAAATAGTGGCTATCGGACCGGTGATTCTGGAAATATGTATAAAGGTCGGTATAGATTATGCTGTCAAACCATATATGCCTCAACAAATCCTTAACAATAGCAGTATAAGAGCATTCTATCACGCCGATGCCAATACCCTTTTGGATAGCTTCATGTAACAAAGGGTTCAAGGTTAGAGGAAAAATGGCATTTTTAAATAGCCTGCAAGGTTCATCGTTCATTTGACAATAGGTACTGCCGATGATCACCCCATCCTGATTTGAAGCATCCAATACCGACTTGATCATCCAGCCGATGGTACTTTTGCCATGACTGCCGGTGATGCCCACAAGCTCTATGACTTGAGATGGATTGTTATAGAAATTCCTCGCAACTGCCGATATGAAACGGTTAATATGGTAGGTTTTGATAAATGTCACGTTCAAAGGAATTATCTCCTGATCCTGACCAATACATATGGCTACAGCCCCTCTTTCAACGGCGCGCTTTACCGCCTCTTGGTAGGAAAGCTGCGTCATTTCGGGGTCATAAATAAACAGGTAGCCTTCTTTTACCTCTTCAGGGGTAACAGCAAGACCCTTTATCTCAATCTCCCTCAGGCCTACGAGCTCATAAACAGGTGTACTCGCCAGAAGTTCCTTTAAAAGCATATAACTCCACCTTTTCAATATTTTTATTAATCCATTATAACATAGTTTCTCGCTAAAGACTAGTACTACCCAATCTTCTCACCAACGCAAACCTGAGATGAAAATAGCAATGCTAAATGCTGCACTACATTAATTGTATGTATTCCCTATATGGGGGATTTTGCACGTTATTTCCCGATACTTGACTTCCTAAATCGTATTGATGATATATGCATCTTAAGCTAGTAAAACATGAAAGATGCAGGACAAAATAAACCTCCTTTTTATCTAAGTAAAAGACATTCAGTGCAAACGCTTTATGTTACACTTTTAAACATGTGTTTTAACCATTATAGCTTAAACAGCACTTTAAAATGTATATAATATAGTATAACATGATGCTGGGGTAAAGTGTCTTATTAGACCCGCTGCTTGTAAAGGACGAAAGATTTACACGTGAAGGTTTGTATTACGATTTGGATTGAAAGAAAATCGGCATCAATCAATTAAAGTTGGTTGACAATGGTCATTCAGCCCTTGAAGTAATGAAGACTTCCTTGCCAAATATACTTTCTTTTATTTAAAAGAAGGAGATCAATGCAATTGTATCTCGACAGTAAAAAAAAGCAACCATGTGGTATGCTTTGGAAACGATCAACTGGTTAGCCAAACTTCAACGTACCAATGACATTTTAACGGTAACATCTGCTCTCTCAAATTTATATAAAAGAAGCCTAATCAAAAGAGAAGATTTAATTATATTAACCCCCATCAAACAAAGCTCAACAACTTCACGCCAGATTATGGTAAATCTATAAACTAGATCCATACAAGTCCATAAATGACATGCCTGCTACCACAACCCCTATTAACACAACTAACAAAGCGAATATGCATAAAACTATTCCTATTATCTGTAAAATCCCCTGTATCTTGAAATACATGGCCAATTCCCTTACCATGCCGTTCATATTGGGATCGACGTTTTCTTCTATGCTCAGCGAGATATTGAGCGCATGTTTCCTTGCGTTTATCAGTTTTATCCCCAAAATCACCGTTATTATGCCTGGAATTGCTCCTACTATATAAGCAAATAAACCCCCTAAAGCAGAAATGGCACCTCCTATTATGGTAAGCCACCCTACAACCCCCGTCCATCTGGCCAAGTCATTCAATTGAACTCTTAAATTCATGTTTCTCCCCCTTAAATTTATATTGGTAACCCCTATTCATGCCAATTCCATATTTTTATAGTTACTATGATATCATATGAAAAGATGAAAGTAAATAATAATCAAATCAATAAATGAATCGTAAATGCCCGGAGCAACAACCACCAAACAAGCTACCACCTCCTTACGTGGAGGTGGTAGGGCCTATACATAAACACTATTCCACCAATCTGCCACCCTCAAAAACGGTAATCTTGCTACAGAACTTGCAGCTGGATAAGCGGTGGGAGACGTAAATAATGCCCGCCTTTTTGAGGGCCTCCACAAGCACTTTCTCATCCAGAGGCTTATCGAAGCACGAGTTTTCTTTCGGGCTCATACAGCCTGCACAGAAAGCTTGATAAAGGTGGTCCTCCCGCCCCCATTCTGTCCTACAAGGGACAGCTTCTAAACCGCCGGCATCTTTATCGAGGTCTTTATCGTCGGCTTTTGATTTGCCCTTGAGCACTTCCCCCGTTCCCCTTCTCCGTCAAAATGGTATACTAAAGTATTCTGCTTACAACCACAGCTTGGCCTTGAAGATTCTTATCCTCATTTACATAATATGCACACCGCCACCGGCTGCTATACTCCCACCTATATTTTTACAGTAAATATTTCCACCCGTGGATACGCTTCCCCCTATATCCCCACAGGTGACATTTCCTCCCGCACTGACGTGCCCTTTAACATTTCCGCAGGTTAAATTGCCGTAGCATTCTACATTTAAGGCCTCGCTGTCATATTTTACTTCTATGCTGCGGGCTTCGGGATCACCCTTTTTGAGCAGCCTCCTGCCTATATAGGCCACTATGCGAAGCTTTCCATCATCCTCCCAAGGGAGGCTGGTACCGCCGCTTGAAGTATACCCCTCTCCTGAAGCAAGCTTTATGGAATTTATCATCTTTTCGGCCTCATCGGCATTAATCTTTCCATCCTTATACAGGTCCAATATCTTCACAAGGGTCATATTCGCCATATCCCCCATCTCCTTTTTAACCGTTATTACCTGATCTTTGGAAATAATTTGGCCCACATGGCATGTATCATCTATGAAGATTTCGCCGTCGCAAAACAGCTTGTCGACTATACAGCGATTTTTAAGCTTTACATTATTTGCCCTGATGACCTTGGCCTTAATCCCCTCGGCCTCCAAATTGGTGCATTCCAGAACATCGACCAACGAGTAATCAAAGCTTACATTCCGCCCAAAATACAGCTTGATAAACGGTTTTAATCTTATGGGCAGGAAGTTTCCGGAAGCTTTGATCCTATCGTGATTGTTCTTCAATATAACGTTGTCGCCATACATCCTTGAAACGGAGCATATGCCGTCAACATAGATCTCATCGGCACATACCGCGCGATTTGCCACCATAATGCCCTCGCATATGACCCTGTCAGCGTTCAAAGAGGCGCGGCGCAACTTGAGTATGCCCTCTATTTTTACGCTTTTAGCTTTGATATCGCGAAATATCCTTGCAATTCCGTCTATTCCCATTTCGTCGGCAGTTATTTTGCCTTTGCCTTTAAAAATTCCATCCACCATTACCTTTTTGGCAGTAACATCTCCCTTTAGTTTGCCTATACCTTCAAACGAAATGGTATCATACTCGCCGCCGTAAACAGAACCGATGCCCTCCACCTTTTCATTTTTCATAACCTTACCACCTCATTCACCACCGCTTTCCCCGAAATGACAACGCTGCCACTATACTCCACCCTGTCTACTATGCATAGATCGCCAATTACCACATCAATGCCCGAAACCACATCCGACCTCGTATATTCGATGTTTATGGCATCCCCTTCAATGCTTGGAATGTAAACAATGCCGCAGTCTGAGGTGAAATTTTTATATTTGAATGATTTAGGTATGGATTTAAACAGCCTATCAGCTTGAAAGGCCTTAGAAATGCGTATGTTGCTCCCCGCAACGCTTTGAAGAGATATATAGTCATTTATGATTACGGTAATATTTTCGGCATTGATGCCTTCACAGCAAAGGCCTCCAAAGCTGTAAAAGTTATTGCACGCGATTTCGCCGTTATAGCTCAAAAAACCCGAAGAGATTATGTTGTTGAACTCATAATCGCAGCCTGAAAGATCAAGTGCATACAAGTTTTCAAATGTTACGGCTTTTAACTTACCCTGCCATGTAAAATGGCCATTTCCCCATACAAAGCGGCCCTTTTTTCCCTTTAAACCCGGCAAGCTGCTCCCGAGTATTCTGCATTCTAGGAATTCAGCCGACAAATCTCCTGTTATGGTTAAAGTATCCCCTTTACAAAAGCCCTGCAGGTTTACTTCCCCGACAACTTTTACATTGCCAAAGCTCAGGGTATTGGCATTAACCTCTCCGGCGCCAAATAACTTGTGAACGGCAGAACGATGGATGCTGGTTTCCCCCGCAAGATACAATGACCTGATATCGCTGTTATCTACATGAAGCTCACCGGCTGCCATGATGCAGCCGTAATCCCCCTCTATATACCTCTCTCCGAGGACGAGCAAATTTCTCCTCATGTCAGCACCGCCTTTTCAGATGTGAGCTCAAAAGGGACTTCCTCCCCCTCAGCATCAAGCTTGAAATTAAAGCTCTTGCGATATTTAACCTTCATGATGGAAGAAATATCGTTGAGCCGAATCTGGCACAGTACCTTCCACCTGCTATCGAAAAATACCTGCGCCTGTTCGGCATGGATGGTAACAAAGTATTCACCGTTCTTATCCAGCAGCACAAATAAAAAATCAGTCTGCTTGATATCCTTTAAATGGTCCTTTACACCCGCACACAGCTCCTCCACATCTCTAAGCTGCAAGCCAAACTCCCTCTTGCACTGCGAAATAGCGATGAGTACCAGCACTTCCACGTAGAAAAAGCTGTTTTTCCCCAGGACGTTGCAGAAACAGGGTATGAGCCCTTTTTCGATTTCGTCGATAATTTGCAGGTCATCCACCGTAAAAATCCTCTCGGATACTTCGGGAGATAGAATTTTTGCCAGCTCCTCCAAAGAATATTTATCCTTCAGCTCCTGAATGGCTTTAATCCTGTTCAGTATCTTGTTCTTTGGGAAAAATGTCTCGTGTCCGGTAAAGGTGGTCCGCTTTATAAACCAATCTTCGGGAATCAACCCCATACGCTTCCATCGATATAACTGGCCGTAGGATATCCCCGTCAGCTTAAGCAGTTCCTTTTTCGAAATAAGCACCTGACAGCTCCCTCCCGCAACAATGTTATGTTACGTCAAATCCAGTGTAACATAACATTGTTACGCAGTCAAGGAGATTTAAACTTTTT
>NZ_VSCO01000117.1:0-5571 GCF_047459465.1 Caldicoprobacter sp.
GCGCTTTTTGATGTGCATAACCCTTCTATTCGATGGAAAACCTAATCCTAGATGAAGATGTGATGCATAGGAGGGATCGCGTTGAGCACATTAAAAAGGGCCGTTGTTTGTTGGCTGCTGACCGCAATCTTCGTCATTATGCCTTTTGGGGTGGCTGTGGCTGCGCAACCGGCAACCGAGCTTCCCTTTAATATACAGGCTAAAGCGGCGCTACTTATGGATTATGAAACGGGTACCGTGCTGTATGAAAAAAACGCTCACCAAAAGCTTCCTGTAGCCAGCATAACTAAAATAATGACCCTTCTTTTGGCTATGGAAGCCATTGAGGAGGGCAGGTTAAAGCTGGATGATCCCGTGCATGTCAGCCCGTATGCTGCTAGCATGGGCGGCTCTACCGTATTTTTAGAGGCTGGAGAGACCTTTCCGGTATCCACCATACTGGAGAGCATAATAGTAGCGTCGGCCAATGACGGCAGCGTTGCCCTTGCTGAAAAGATATACGGCAGCCATGAGCTGTTCGTGCAGAAGATGAACGAGCGGGCCCAGCAATTGGGAATGAAAAATACCAATTTTGTCAACTGCACCGGCCTGCCTGCAGAAAACCATTATACCACCGCATATGATGTCGCTCTGATGAGTAGGGAGCTGTTGAAGCATCCCCTCTTTTTCAAGTGGAGTACCATATGGTTGGATTACATGAGGGATGGCAAGACCATGCTGGTCAATACCAATAGGCTTATCAGGTTTTACGAAGGCTGCGACGGCATCAAGACGGGCTATACCCAGGAGGCTGGCCATTGTATTTCGGCTACTGCAAAGCGCGGAAACTTAAGGCTTATAGCCGTTATATTGGGAGCGCCCACATCCCAGATCAGGTTCAATGAAGCTCGCAAGCTTTTGGATTACGGTTTTGCCAATTACGAGTCAATTATGGTAGTCAGGAAAGGCCAAATCGTCCAAAACGAAATACCTGTAACGGGAGGAAAAACCAGCAGGATAATGGGAGTGGCGGCCGATAACTTGTCATTGCTGCTTACCAAGGGCGATTCAAAGGAGTTTGCCAAGGAGGTACAGATTTCCGCTCCCTTGAAAGCCCCCGTCCGTGAGGGACAAAAGATTGGGATACTGACGGTTAAGAAGGACGGCAAAGAGGTTGGAAAAGTGGACATCCTGGCAGGAGAATCAGTAGAGGTTGCCGGCGTGTTCGATTATTTCAATAGAATATTTAACAACTGGCTTAGGAGACCGGCAAGCCAAAAAAACAAGTAACGCTTCAACCCATTGACGGTTGAATTTGCATAATTTTGCAGAAGGCTTAATGGGTCGGTAAAGCATAGGTGCCGACCCATTTTTATTTTAAGAAAGGGAAAATCCAGATTAAGGGTTTCATAATGGTAATTAATCATGTACAATAAAACCATGGATGGTTGTCTGTTTTAAAAGCACCTATCATGGAGCAGAATGGAGGTTGTCTGAATTGTACATAAACTGGGTTGATGTACTTTTAAGCTTGCCGGCTGTGTTTTTGGCCATGTCTTTCCATGAGTTTGCCCATGCCCTTACAGCTTATAGGCTGGGAGACCCTACTCCTAAAAATCAGGGGCGGCTTACCCTGTTCCCTTTAGCCCATGTGGATTGGCTGGGACTAATACTGTTTGCCCTATTTAGGTTTGGCTGGGCAAGGCCAGTACAGGTCAATCCTGCAAATTTCAAAAATCGAAAGTGGGGCAGCGTCATTGTGTCTTTTGCTGGGCCGCTGGCCAATATGCTGCTGTCCCTCATAGCCTTGGTAATTTTGATGGTAGCCGAGCTATTTGTTTTTTTCTATAGGGATATCGTGCTTGGAATTATAGACCGCGTAGTGCAGCTGAATATAGTGTTTGCTATTTTGAATTTAATGCCCATACCTCCTTTTGATGGATATCACATTATAAAGGGGCTATTTTATCGTCGGAATGTCAAATTTTTTTGGAACTATGAATACTACGGCATGCTAATTTTGTTCATCTTTGCGGTGTTGGGAGGATTCAATTTGCTGGTGCATACCCCTGCCCAATACGTATATCGGCAATTGATGCATCTGCAAACCTTTTTGCTTTCTTTGTTGCAATAAGGGGAAGGGGGTAATAATGGTTTGGGTTATCAGGTAAGGCTTGAAGTTTTTGAAGGGCCGCTGGACCTTTTGCTGCACCTCATCGCCAAGGCCAAAATAAACATAGAGGATATATCCATATCCGAGATAACAGCGCAGTACATGGACTATTTGAGCCAGATGCAGGCGTTGGATATCGACATAGCAAGTGAGTTCATGGTCATGGCTGCCACTTTGCTTCATATAAAGTCCAGCAAGCTGCTTCCCAAGCCTGTGCAGCAGTCTGAGGAGCAAGAGCCCGATCCACAGCAGCAGTTGATCGAGAGGTTGAAGCAATACAAGAAGTATAAAGACGCCGGTGAATGGTTACATGAAAGGTACATGGTGTATTCCAACATGTACAGCAAGCTACCAGAAGAAGTGGTAGATACAGCTGAAGATGTAAAGTTTTCCAACGTGACCAAGCAGGACATAGCGCAGACCATGATGGCCTTGCTTGATAAAAAGAATACCTCTCAGCAGTCCCAAACGGTCGTCCGCAACATTAAGCCAGAACCCATATCGCTTCATGAGAGAATAAATCAGCTAGCGGCTTTAATTGTAAGGCGGGGAAAGGTGCTGTTTTCTCAGCTGGTCAGCAGGAAGTTTTCCAGACTGTACGTTGTAGTTACCTTTTTGGCGCTGCTTGAGATGGTAAACAGGGGCTGGGTTGCGGTGCAGCAATCCAGGCCATTTTCTGATATCTTCATTCAAAGGAAGGGGTTAAAATGGAAGAACAGCAGATGATGGCTATAGCAGAAGCGATTTTGTTCATTGCAGGGGATCCAGTACCTGTAAGGAGTATTGCCGAGGTGTTGGATATAGACGTTGATGCCGCCCAGAGTTTGATGGAAAAGATGCTTAAAGCCTATGCTTTGCAACCACGGGGATTACAGCTTATAAGGATCAACGACGCATATCAGCTGGTTACTCGGCCTGAGTACGGTGAGTATATCCGCAAGTTTACCGGTGCGACCAAGGAGCAGCCGCTCTCCAGAGCCTGCCTTGAAACCCTGGCCATCATTGCCTACAACCAGCCTGTGACGAAAGCTGACATCGAGCAGCTCAGGGGGGTAAAATGTGACCATGCCATTGCTGTGCTGCTGGAAAAAAATTTGATCCGCGAGGTAGGGAGACTTGACGCACCGGGAAAGCCCAAGCTGTATGGAACTACAGAGCTATTTTTGAGGAGCTTTGGATTGTCGGATATCAATGATTTGCCACCTCTTGAGCCACAGCAAGACCCATGATTTTTACTCCTTGTGCCGTGTATTTTTTTTTGTAAGCGTGAAAAACTAGAAAAAAATGCACGGAGTGCGGGTGGCTGTGGCTTTATACGTTTGGATAATTCTGGCTGTATTGGTTGTGCTGGTGTTGGCTAGCATGGCAACCATACGTATAGAGATTAGCCTTAAAATAGAGAACGGCCACAATGAGGCATTCATGGTTGTACACGCTTTGGGAGGTATTGTACGAAAAAAGATATTCATTAACACAAAGCCAGGCGTTGATCGCACATCTCTTTCCGGTAGTGGAGAGCCTTCATCTCAGGGTGAGACAGCTATATCTGCGGAGATCGTGAGCTTGATAAGGGAGGTGCTGGTAAAGGCGCGGCAAAATGCTCCATATTTCAAAATCCTCAGGGGAAAAGCCAGGGTGGAGGATTTTGAGGTGAGGGCCAGGCTGGGTATCGGCGATGCCGCGCATACGGCGTTGCTATGCGGAAGCCTTATCTCTCTGCTGCACATAGCGCTTTCTTACCTTCAAAACAGATACTATTTTGAGAAAAAGAGGGTGGATATAACTCCGGTGTTTGATAGGGAGATTTTTCGGCTGCACTTTAATTGCATAATAGCCCTTAAATTGAGATATATTATAATTGCTGGAATGCGAAAGACAGCTGAAAAAATAAAGGGCGGTGAAGGAATTGTCAGGGCATCCGATTGAGAATATCATGAGGACCACTATGGAAAACATCAAGGAGATGATAGATGTAAATACCATTGTGGGCGATCCTGTAGAGACGGCAGATGGCAATGTCATCATCCCCATATCCAAAGTTTCTTTTGGCTTTGTGGCAGGAGGCGGTGAATACAGGGATGGGAGCAAAGACCAGAAGCAGGGCAGGGGTAGCGTAGAAGGCGAAGCTTTGTCGTCCATGCCTTTTGCGGGTGGCACCGGAGCAGGCGTATCGGTCAATCCGGTAGCGTTTTTGGTGGTGGGTGGCGGCAAGGTCAGGCTTTTGCCTGTCCGTTTTCGCACTCCAACTGATCGAGTTGTCGAGATGCTCCCACAGCTGCTGGAAGACATACAAAGCTTGATGGGATCCAAAAAGGAAAATGTAGGTAGTCCTCATACACAACAAAATGTGCAATAGGCGGCTAAAAGCCGCCTTTATTTTATGTCTTCTTTGATGTATACTATAACTTGTATTTTTGCTTGAAAAAAATTAAATCGGTATATATAAAGTGAGTTTGGTTGGTGCCTGTATTGAGAGGAGATGTCCCGTGCGCCTACAAAAATATATGGCTCATTGTGGGGTGGCTTCCCGCAGAAAATGCGAGGAGATGATAAAGCAGGGGAGGGTTACCGTCAATGGCCAGGTGGTGACCCAGCTGGGGGTGAAGGTGGACCCGCAGAGGGATGAAGTAAAGGTGGACGGTAAACCCATTTCGCTGGAACCAAAGCAGGTATACATTCTCCTGTATAAACCACGGGGATATGTAACCACTGTGAAGGATACCCACCAAAGGCCCACCGTAATGTCGCTGTTGGGGAGTCAGCCCGTCAGGGTATATCCTGTAGGCAGGTTGGATTTCGATACCGAGGGCCTATTATTGCTTACCAACGATGGCGAGCTGGCCAATAAGCTCATGCACCCGCGGTACGGCGTGGAAAAGGAATATTATGTGGTGGTGGAAGGCCGCCCTTATAAGTCCCAGATTCAGAAGTTTATAGATGGGATCGATATAGGCGATGCCATTGCCCATGCCCATAAGATAAGGTTGCTGTGGCAGAAGGGCAACAGTTCGGCATTCAAGATAGTATTGAAAGAAGGAAGGAATAGGCAGATAAGGCGGATGTTTGAAGCCATTGGCTGCCCGGTCAAATTTCTAAGGAGGGAGCGGTTTGGGAATCTTGTGCTTAGAGGCTTAAAGCCCGGACAGTGGCGATACCTCGATGAGCATGAGATAATACAGCTCAAAAAATTGGTGGAGGCGAAAGCATGATAACCTTCAGGAAGATTGAACCTCAGGACCTGGATGAGATATACTTAAATGAAGGCCTGCGCTCTTTGATTACGATATCGAGCCAGGGTGAGAGGTTTGCTGTGGTGGCTGAGGAGGATGGGCGTATAAAAGGGGGTATAAGTGGCTATAGGCAGGATGAAAGCGCCTTTATACAGCGCATTGCGGTGCTGCCTGGTCCTGATAAGGGAT
>NZ_VSCO01000012.1:0-23629 GCF_047459465.1 Caldicoprobacter sp.
GACGTTGCCCAGAAGCAAGGGGAATGAAAAGGCTATAAGGTGCTTTACGATGCTTCCTTCTGTTAAATCTCTTCCTATAGTTTTCGACATGTCACTTTTTCCTCCAAGTTTTGTAGGGCAAATTTCAAATTGTCTTTTACATTATAAAATTAGGATCTCCATGTTGTCAAATGTTTGAATATATTTTGTCTTAAGTGATTATATATTATATGTGATTATATGTTATATGTTAGCATATGTTAGGCCTATTTTATAGTACTATGTACCTATAGGACAATTTTACAGTACTATATACCTATCATATTTGTCGGGTTTTTAAGTTAAGTTTTGAAGGAATTTGAGAATAAACATAGAATTTATAAAAGTTAAAAAGAATGCCCAATTTTGTTTCGCTGTCGTTTTCTGTTCCTATTTTTAGGTAATTGGAGGATTGGAGATGATGGAGGATATGTATTTGGATATGGAGAAAATGTCGAAGCAAAGCTTTCAGGAATTTCATAAGGAAATACACCTATCATGGGAACGCTGTAAAGACAGCGGTTTGACACCTCAAGACTTACCCAGAATAAATACGATGTCTGACCTTGAGTTGAATGATATAATGAAACAAAATCAAGCTCTTATCGATTTCGCACTTCCTTATATGAAAAGGATAAAGGGCATAATTCCTCCACAAAATAGCGTCGTGCTCTTGTGCAACAATGACTGCGTTGTGTTACACAGGCTTGGAGAGGCACCAGAACTTGTTAGGCTGGGAATTGAAAAGAGGCATATAGTGAGCGAAAACAATATGGGCACCAATTGCCTGGGGACATGCATAGCCATTAATAAGCCCATCGCTATCTTCGGAAGTCAGCATTTCCTATTAGTCTTTAAGGAGTGGGCCGGGGTTGCTGCTCCCATTCATGGCATGGATGGGCGGGTTTTGGGCGCTTTGGGCATTTGCATGAAAGAAAAAGATGCCAATTATGGCGTATTGGGAATGGTCATTTTGGCCGTAAAGGCGATAGAAGATCAGCTATGCTTAAGCAGCAAATGCGCCGAGTTGGAGGCTTTAAACCACAGATTGTCGGAGAGTAACAACGATATAGTCGGCGCCGCTTCTATAGTGGCGCATGAGATCCGCAACTCTTTGTCCACCATAAGCGCATATGTACAGCTGCTACAGCTGGAAAAGGTGCTGGATACGCTGAAAGCCGACAAGATATTAATGGAGGTTGCCAGGGTAAACAAGATCCTCAATGAATTTAAGAGTTTGACCAGGCCATCACAGTTACAATTTGTGAGGCACTCGTTAAACGAGCTACTTCGATATGTGGTGGACCTGATGCTTGCCAAAGCCCGTATAGGGAAAGTGGAGATAAAGCTTATAATGCCTGAGCAAGACGTGTATGCAAAGGTGGATAAGGAATACATGCAACAGGTGTTTATCAATTTAATTGAAAACGCCATACAGGCTATGGAAAACGGAGGTACCCTTACCATAAGGCTTTCAAAAGATGAGCAGTTTGGCTTGGCATTGATTGAATTTGAGGACACAGGGGTGGGAATACCGGAGAAGAATCTTTCTGACATATTTAAGCCTTTTTACACCACAAAAAGGGATGGCAGCGGCCTTGGCCTGGCCCTGTGCAAGAATATTATAAAAAATCATGGTGGAAATATCAGGCTACAAAGCAAGGTAGGAGTGGGAACCAAATTTACCATTGAATTGCCGTATGTGGAGTGATAGATAGATTTAGAATATGAGCATGGAGGAAGGTAATGGATGTTAAGGCTCTAAGAAGGTTTATACTAGCAATATTGGCCTGCCTGCTAGGTGCGGGATTGTTATGCTATGGTATTGCTGTGCGGCAGGGGCCCGATGCACAGCTGTTGAAAGCCAGTACAGGCTTAAGCTGGTATCGTATAGCTGCCGTATTTGATCCTGGACAAGCAGAGCTCAGCTGCACTCAAACGGTAGAGTATAGGAACAATCATGATGTGAATTTTGACAAGCTTTATTTTCACCTCTATCCCAATGCCTTTAGGGATGAAAAGCGCGTACCGTTTTTTGCTGAGGAAAAGCTAAAGGCATATCCCAATGGCTTTTCACCCGGCTGGATTGATATACACCAGCTTATGGTAAATGGGAAGCCGGTTAAGTTCAATATAGGAGGCTATAGTAGCGATATATTGACCATAATCTTGGATACGCCTTTGAGCCCCAGCCAAAAGGCTATCATCAATATGGCGTATACCGTAAAGCTCCCCAACAGCCTTGGCAGGTTTGGATATGGGCAACACACCTTTAACGTTACCAATTGGTATCCCATCGTATGTGTGTATGATCATACTGGATGGAATACCGATCCCTATTATCCTGTAGGAGACCCCTTTTATAGCGATGTAGCAAATTACCAGGTGGAGATTAAAGCGCCCTCTAGTTATACCATAGCCGCCACGGGAAAGGCTATCGAGGTAAAGGATGAGGAGGGTTATAAAGTATGGAATTTTAAGGCTCTGGCGGTTAGGGATTTTGCCTGGGTTGCCAGTAGAGATTTTGAAGTATTATCCCGCAGCGTGGACGGCATAATGGTCTACTCGTATTTTTTGCCGGGTAGCAGGGATGGAGGAGAAAAAGCCTTGGAATGTGCTGCAGCGGCTATTGAGATTTTCAATAGCCGTTTTGGAAGATATCCTTATAGCCATCTAGCGGTGGTACAGTCGGATTTCTTTGTGGGAGGTATGGAATATCCATGTCTAGTCATGATAGATAAAAACTTGTATAACCCAGAGCACCAATGGCTGGAGTATGTTACGGTACACGAAACGGCGCATCAGTGGTGGTATGCAGTGGTGGGCAATGACCAGATAGATGAAGCATGGCTGGATGAAGCGTTAACCGAATATTCAACCGTCCTTTACTATGAAAACAGATACGGTGAGGATGTGGGGAAACAAGTCTATGACCAGGTCATAGCCAATGGCAAATGTTCCTATCTGCAAAATTATTACTTTCAGGGAATAAGGCATACAATAGATCAACCCGTATATAAATTTACAGACTGGCTTACATACGATTTGGTGGTGTATGGAAAAGGGGCCAGCCTGTTCAATGAGCTTCGCCAGGCGGTGGGTCATCAAAAGTTTTACGACATTTTGCAGAGATATTATGAGGATAATAAGTTTAAAAATGCAACTGCTGCTCAATTGATGAAGGCTTGTGAGGAAATAACAGGCAAATCATGGAACGACTTTTTCCGAAAACGTTTGAAATCGCTAAATTGGTAGCACAAATCCATTTTATTCTATTTGATTTTTTAGGCAAAAAGCGCTATACTTATATTTAATGGTATATACTTAATCTGCCTGGCTAAAGGAGTAGATGGTCATGGCTTTGCTGGATTTCCAGTGCAACAAATGCGGGGAGAAGTTTGAAGAGCTGATATTTGGGGGCAATTGGGATAAGGTGAAATGTCCCGAGTGTGGAAGCAATGACTTGAAACGGATATATGAAGGAAAGTGTTATTTAGGAATAACCGGCAGTTCTTCGATCTCTAGTGGATGTTCGGGTTCCAGCTGTGCTGGCTGTAGGGGCTGTGGCCATTGAGGCTGGCAGTATTTTTTTGCATAAACATTGGACAAACCTGATTTTTTAACTGGAGTTAATATAAATGTAACCATATTTAAATTTAAAAAACGAGATATTGTGGTAAAATAACAAATGCAGTTGATTGGTGGAGAGCAATTGTAAGTCCAGTTGGTATAGAGTGGGAGGTGAAGTTCCTTTCCGGGATGGGAAGGAACGCGTAGTTGGAAAAACTGGTAATACGAGGAGGAAAAAGGTTAGTAGGTAGCGTAAAGGTCAGTGGAGCTAAAAATGCTGCGGTGGCGGTTATCCCCGCCGCCTTGTTAACTGACGAGACCTGCGTCATAGATAATCTGCCGTACATCGACGATGTCAAAATGTTGGCTGAGATTCTCAAACATATGGGAGCGCAAGTGACGCTGGAGCCTAAAGGGCGTATAATCATAAACGCTGCTAACGTAAGCAGCTACCGGGCAGATTATGAGCTGGTACGGCGCATGAGAGCCTCTTATTACCTTCTGGGAGCGTTGTTGGGTCGATTTGGTAGGGCAGAGGTGTCTTTTCCCGGCGGTTGCGACATAGGAGCGCGCCCTGTGGATCAGCATATCAAGGGATTTCAGGCATTGGGTGCCAATGTGTCCATTGGGCACGGCCTTATAAAGGCGTATGCCGATAAGCTGGTGGGTAATGAGATATATCTGGACGTGGTGAGCGTGGGGGCTACCATTAATATAATGTTGGCCGCCGTCAAAGCCGAAGGTACTACCACTATAGTGAATGCGGCCAAGGAACCCCACGTGGTGGATGTGGCAAACTTCTTAAACTCCATGGGCGCCAACATTAAAGGTGCGGGTACTGATACCATCAAAATAAAAGGGGTAAAAAAGTTGCACGGATGTGAATATACCATAATACCCGATCAGATAGAGGCGGGCACCTTTATGATTGCTGCTGCTGCTACTCGAGGGGATGTAAAGGTAACAGGGGTTATACCCAAGCACCTGGAAGCCGTTTCAGCTAAGCTGTTGGAAATGGGCATGTATGTGGAAGAAGGGGACGATTACGTAAGGGTCATAGGTACTGGACGGCCCAGAAAAGTCAACATCAAGACCTTACCTTATCCGGGTTTTCCTACTGACCTCCAGCAGCCCATGTCGGTGTTGTTGAGCGTGGCAGAGGGTACCAGCATCATTACCGAGAATGTATGGGAGTCTAGATATCGCCATGTAGAAGAACTGCGTCGTATGGGAGCAGTTATAAAAGTAGAGGACAGAAACGCCATAATTGAAGGAGTCGAAAAGCTTACTGGCACTCAGGTAGAAGCCACTGATTTGCGAGCGGGCGCAGCTTTGGTCATTGCAGGGTTAATAGCCGAGGGAGTGACAGAGGTTACAAACGTCAAGCACATAGATAGGGGATATGAGCGCTTCGAAGAAAAGCTGCGCAGCCTGGGAGCCGATATTGAGAGAGTCACCGATCAGAGCGGCAAAAGGACCAGGTTGAAGTTAGTTGGCAATTGACGTATTCTAAAGGCATGTGGGTTTGGGAAGGTTGAAAGCTTATAAAGCCTAATTATAATATAATTATAATAAAAAAAGACTTTATGCACATGAAGAGGAGAAGAGCTGTATTGGTGAATATGCAGCTCTTTTTTTATTTATTGGCCTAAAAGCAGGTTGTATTTTAACAGAGAAGGAACAATTGCATTTTGAGACACGCACGCTGTAATCCAGTTTGGTTTATGATGGTGGCCATCTTGCAGAGACCGAAGAGGTTTTTGAGAAAATCCATAGCAATGTACCACCATTATGTATTATAATAAGCAGTAGTTAACGGACTTACTGATGTCGTTTTGGGACGGCGTGCTGGGAGCTGTTTAGGATGACATTGATGGCTATAAAAGAGTAGAACCGCCTATGTGTTATAAAGGGTGAAGGCTTGATTGAACAAAAGAGGGAGAGATGGGCAAAGATGGGGTTTAAAGTATGTTCGCTTTCAAGCGGTAGTGATGGCAATGCCACCTATATAGGTACCAACTGCACCCACATATTGGTAGATGCAGGTTTAACTCTGAAGGACACCCTTAACGCCCTTAAAAGCATTGGTGTATCGCCATATGATCTGGATGCCATTCTTGTATCTCACGAACATGTTGACCATATAAGAAGTGTTGGTGCGCTGTCAAGGAAGTTTGACATACCCGTATATGCCAACCAGGAGACTTGGAAAGCCATGCAGCAAAAGGTGGGGGACATTATTTCCCGTAACATTCGGGTGTTCTCTACCGGTATGGATTTTTATATAAACGATATAAATGTTCAATCCTATGCTGTACCCCACGATGCGGCTGAGCCGGTGGGCTTTTGCTTTTGTAACGGCAATAAAAAGATTAGTATTGTCACTGATTTAGGGCATACTAACACTAGCATAATTAAGATGGTACAGGGTTCGAATTTGATTTTGTTGGAAGCTAATCATGATGTACATATGCTGCAAACGGGACCTTATCCATGGCCTCTTAAAAAGCGCATCATGGGGAAATATGGTCATCTGTCCAACGAGCAGGCTGGCATGGCTTTAGTGGAAATGCTTAAGGATAAAACCATGTATGTGCTTCTGGCACACTTGAGCCAAGAGAATAATTTGCCTGCGTTGGCCTATGAGGCGGTGACCAGTATACTCCTTTCAAACGGCATTAGGCCAGGCAAAGATGTGGTGATAGATTTGACCTATCGCAATGGTATAAGTAGCTTTTACCATATAGAGTGATTTGTGAAGGAGAGGGGAATGGGGGTGATTTACAAGGTAGGATGAGGAGGAAAAGCTGATGAAGGGAATAAGGATTGCTGCTTTAATTGCTGCACTATCGGGGATTTTGTGGTTGATCAGTGCTTGTACCTGGGATTGGTATGCTTCCCCCGAAGAGAAGTATGACTATGAAGAGCGACAAAAGGAATTTTCACAGCAGAAAATTACACAGCAGCAGCTGACAACAGATTTCTCTCAGCAGAAAGGGGCTGCCGATACAGCCTCTATACCCCAGGTCGTGAAAAAGGTGATTCCGTCGGTGGTAGGTATTTCTACTGTTCATACTTCCAGGACCACGCTATTGGATGGTGCCGAGGTGATAGAAGGAGTGGGGGCAGGCGTCATCGTGCATCCCACAGGTTATATCCTTACCAATGACCACGTGGCGGGGGATAATCCCACCCGTATAACGGTCATACTTCAGAACGGCGATGAGCTGGAAGGGCGTACCTTGTGGTCTGATCCTACTTTGGACCTAGCTATTGTAAAGGTGGAGGCTGAAAATTTACCAGCCGCTACTCTAGGGGATAGCGATCAGCTGGAAGTGGGGGAAACCGCCATTGCTATTGGTACTCCTTTGGGACTACAGTTTCAGCATACTGTGACGGCTGGAATCATCAGCGCCCTTAACCGTACGGTGCAGGTTCCAACTGAGCGGGGACAGAATTTCATGGAAGACCTTATCCAGACCGATGCCTCTATCAATCCCGGTAACAGCGGTGGGCCGCTGGTCAACATGAAAGGGGAAGTGGTGGGGATAAATACCATTAAGGTAACCAGCGCTGAGGGAATAGGATTTGCCATTCCCATTAACGTTGCCAAGCCGGTTATCGAGCATTTCGTGAATGAGGGTTCCTTTGTCACTCCCTATATTGGAATAGTGGGTTTTGACAGGGAGATGGCTCGTTACTTGAAGCAAGATAACAATATACAAGAAGGAGTATATGTAATGGATATCGATGAACGAGGACCGGCTTACAAGGCAGGGGTTAGGGTTGATGATATCATAATCCGTGTGGGGAACAAAAAGGTTACCAAGATGCTTGACTTAAGGAGCGCAATTTATTCGTATAAAGTGGGCGATAAAGTCAGCATAGAATTCATAAGAGGGGGTAAAAGGCAAACTGTTACCATGGTGTTACATTCAAAGCCCGAGATATAGATGATTATTTATGCGGGAAGGGGGTAATTTATGAATAATTTGTATGATGATGGTCAGCAGAAATGGCCCACTGTCCTGGGTAGCAATTCTCTCTACCTTATTGTATTGGTGTTGATGCTTGCAGTATCTGCCCTCGTGTTTGGCCTTTTCATGCTAAAGGGCATGGATATAGTGAATGCGACGAATACAGAGGCATGGCTTATTGCTACTCTCGTCATGGAAATCGTGGTGATAGGCATTCCGCCTTTGATATATCTCCTGGCCTCTGGTATGGATATAAAACATGTGGTCAGGATAAATCGGGCTAAGGGCGTGGAGTTGCTGTTGGTTCTGGGCATGGCGGTGTTCGGGTATTTTATTGTGGCCTTTATCAATTTGGTATGGTATTCCATACTCAGCCGCATTGGCACGCCTGTTCAACCGCTTTTCCCTTCAATTAAAACGGGCAAGCAGTACATACTAGCCATACTCGCTATGGCTGTAATTCCAGCAGTGGTTGAGGAATTTTTGTTTAGAGGCGTGATCTTGAGAGGATACGAACGATTTGGGACATTGACGGCTGTGGTTGTAAGCGGCGTTCTATTCGGGTTGCTTCATCTGAACCTAGTTAACCTTCCTGCCATCATATTTTTGGGGATTATGATCGGTTATGTGGTCGTGCGTACCGATTCCATCTTTTCCGGGATGCTGTATCACTTCATTCAGAATTTGCTGTCCATATCGTTTCTATTTTTACAGGAAATTGTGCAAGGCTCCTTGGGAGATGAAATGGCCATACAGCAGAATATAGAGCAGATTCCGCCTGAGCTTTTGGTTACCACCATGGCGGTGTTGGGCATAATAGCCTTTTTATGCGTGGGCCTTTTTGCTGCCTGTGTAAGCTCATTGCATCGCATCACCCATGGCAAGGAGAGGGTTCGCAGTTTAATGCTTGGCGAGGCGAAAGGCTTCTCTATAAAAGAGATGTGGCCTGCTATAGTTGCAGGGGTAATTGTGATTGCCGATATGTGTGTAAGAATTGTCGAAATGATCCAAAACGTTCAATTGTAGTCAAAATTCACAATTTGTTCATACATAGATCATAAACTTTTGATATAATGTTAATAATCAAGGTATAATCATCTAAACTGCAGACAGGGGGGATATAATTGATTCAAGTTATAGATGTGACCAAACGGTATGGTCAGCACGTAGCGGTAGACCATGTCAATTTTACCGTTGAAAAAGGTGAGATACTGGGTTTTTTGGGACCAAACGGTGCTGGCAAGACCACTACGATGAACATCATAACCGGTTACATTTCAGCAACCGAAGGCACTGTGAAGGTGGATGGCTTTGATATTCTGGAGGAACCTGAAGAAGTCAAAAAGAGGATAGGGTATATGCCAGAATTCCCGCCGCTGTATATGGACATGACGGTGCAAGAGTATCTGGATTTTGTGAGCGATATCAAGAAGATAGATAGGGCAACCAAGAAGAAGAGCATGGAAAAGATCATGGACCTGGTCAAGATAGGTCACGTACGCAATAGGCTTATAAAGAACCTTTCCAAAGGATACAAGCAGAGAGTAGGGCTGGCACAGGCTTTGATCGGCACGCCACCCGTCCTCATATTGGACGAGCCGACAGTAGGCCTTGACCCCAAACAGATCATAGAGATTCGGAGCCTAATCAAGGAGCTGGGCAAGGAGCACACCATCATATTGAGTTCACATATCCTCCCGGAAGTCAGTGCCATTTGCGGGCGAGTAATAATAATAAACAAAGGCAGGATAGTTGCAAGCGATACGCCGGAAAACCTGTCTAAGCGTTTGAGCGGGACGGGCAGGCTTTCATTGCGGGTGGCCGGCCCAGAAAAGCAGGTGCTAAAGCTTATAAGGGAGATTGAGGGAGTCAAGAACGCTGAGGCACAGGGAGTTAAGGAGCCCGGTACGGTGGATATATTAGTGGAGGCTGAAAAGGATATAGATGTACGCAGGCCGTTGTTTTATGCTTTAAGTCGAGCGGAATATCCGATCCTTTACATGAGATCGGTCGACTTGACTCTCGAGGAGATATTCTTGCAAGTAACAACTGAAGAAAGGGAGGTTTCCTGATGCTGGCTGTATTTAAAAGGGAACTGAAAGCATACTTTGCTTCGCCAACTGGGTATATTTTCATGGGCTTTTTTTTGCTGATATCGGGTATATTCTTTGCCTTATCCAATCTGCTCACCGGCAGCCCCAATTATCTAAGCGTGTTGAGCAGCATAACTTTTGTATTTTTAATAGTGGTGCCTATTCTCACCATGAGGTTGATGTCGGAGGAGAGCAGACAGAAAACTGATCAGCTGTTGCTTACCAGCCCATTGAGCGTTACGGGGATAGTACTGGGTAAATATTTTGCGGCTGTAATGGTGTTTTTGCTTACCTTGTTGATCACGTGTTTATATCCTATTATTCTAAGCTTTTTTGGAACCATTGCCGTGTGGGAAATAGTTGGTGGGTATATTGGCTTTTTCTTGTTGGGCGCTGCTTTCATCTCCATAGGATTGTTCATCTCTTCTTTAACTGACAATCAGGTGATTGCAGCAGTTGTGACCTTCGGCGCGCTGCTTTTTATATGGATTTTGGATTGGATTATAGGAGGGATTCCCACCGATAGGGTCTCGGGCATTGTATTTGCATGTGCGTTGGTTGTAGGAGTGGCTGCGTTGGTGTATTTTACTACCAGAAACATATTTGTAAGCGCGGTAATTGCGGTGGTTGGCTTTGGCATTGTTGCTGGCATATATTTTGCTAACAAATACTTTTTTGACGGGTTTATCGTGAAGACCCTCGAATGGTTCTCTTTGCTTAGTAGATATGAGACCTTCATGATGGGCATTTTAAGCTTAAGTCCTATCGTTTATTATATAACCTTTTCAGCAGTATTCCTGTTTTTGACTGTACGGGTAATTGAAAAGAGAAGGTGGAGCTAACCAGAAGGGGGAGACGAAATGAAGAAGTTTGGTCAACTGAATTTTAAATATTTTAAATCTATAAAGCAATCCTTTAAAAGCAAGAAGTTCAAGTATGGCGGATATGCCACTTTGATGGTGGCTGTAGTTATTGCTATTGCTATAATCATCAACTTGATAGTGGATCAAATCCCTTGGGAACTCGATTTGACGCAAAACCAGAGGTACTCGCTGTCAGAGCAGACCAACAACGTGCTGGATAACCTCAAGCAGGATGTCAAGATCATCGGGCTCTATGAGACCGGTAATGAAAATAAGACAGTGTTGGATAAGACAGTGTTGGAAATCATAGAGCGCTATCAAAGACGCTCCAAAAGGGTTAGCTATACTACCATTGACCCCGAAAGATATCCGCAGTTGCTTACAAAATACCAAAAAGACGATACATCGCTGAGCCCGGGAAGCTTGATTGTAGAGAGCGGAGACAAGTACAAGGTAATTAATCGCTATGACTTGATAAATTACGGCTATAATCAGTATTCGGGTGAGTTTTATGCTCAATCTCTGGCTGTGGAGCAGCAACTTACAAGTGCTATATTGTATGTGACGGCTGAGGAGCTTCCGGTGATATATAGACTGATAGGACATGATGAGGATTCAATCCCTTATGACTTAAGAAAGCAGCTTGAATTGGAGAACTACACTATAGAGGATTTAAATCTGATCACCCAAGAATCAGTGCCCGAGAAGGCACATGCTCTGGTGGTGCTTTCCCCTAAGAGGGATATTACAAAGGAGGAAGCAGAAAAGATTAGGAAATATTTAGAAAATCAGGGCAGAGCCATTTTCTTTATACAGAATTTGAGTAGGGAGCTGCCCAATTTTGAGGCGCTACTTAAAAGTTATGGTGTGGCCCTGGAAAGAGCTGTGGTGGTAGAAGGAGATCCCAATATGTACTTTCCTGGCAATCCCCTTTCTTTAATACCTAAGATGGAGAGCCACAGCATTTTGAACCCGCTTAAATCGGCACAGATGTACGTGTTTGCCCCTCGGTCGCAGAGCATAAAGGAATTGGATATAAAGAGGCGGACGTTGACCATAGAGCCATTGCTGGTCACCTCCGATAAAGCATGGGCTAAGACCAACCTGGAGTCTACTACTATAGAGAAAGAGGAAGGGGATTTAGAAGGGCCGTTTAACATTGCGGTTGCTATCACCGATAAGATATACGAGGATAACGAGACCAAGGAGACCAGGCTGATAGTGGTGGCTAATACCAATATACTGAATAGCAGCTTGATTTCGCAGGTGCCGGGCAACGCCAATTTCGTGCTCAACAGCATTAACTGGCTGCGAGATAGGGAGGAGGGCATCTCGATACGCCCCAAGAGTTTGTTAACCTCATACCTTAGAATATCAGCTTCTCAGCAACTCATATTCTCTGGTGTAGTGGTCATATTGATTCCTCTTATCGTTCTTGCTTCTGGGCTTACAGTGTGGTTGAGGAGGAGGCATCTATGAAGAAGAAACAGCGGAATATATTTGCTCTTGTGGTCGTGCTGGCAGTGCTGGTTGGCGCTTACTTTTACGTGAGCAACAGGCCCAAAGAGCAGGTTGAGACTAATGAAACTATAGAGATATGCAAAGTTCCTAAAGACGATATCGTCAAAATGGTGCTGGAATCACGGGATGGGACTACTTTAACATTTGAAAAGAAGGACGATAAATGGACTGTTGATTATCCCTATCCTGTGGTGTTGGATCAGACCAGTGTCGATGATATAGCTTACAGCTTTGCCAGCCTGTATGCTGAGAGGATAATAGATGAAGATCCAGAGGACTTATCGGTGTATGGGCTGGACAAGCCGGCTGTTGTTGCCAAAGCTTTTTTAAAGGATGGCACCCAAAAGGTATTGTATCTTGGCAACAAGACGCCAGCAGGCAATACCTACTATTTAATGGCTGAAGGAGACCCTAAGGTTTATTCGGTATGGATGAATCATGGCGAACATTTCAGCTACAAGCTTTCAGATGTGCGCGAAAGGGACCTGATCGAGATTAAAACCCAGGAGCTAACCTACCTTAAAATAACTAAAAAAGGGAAACCTACCATTGAAATAGAACGGAACGATGAACAGTCGGAGGAAGAACCTCAGTTTAGTTTGAGCGTGTGGAAGATGGTCCAGCCTTACAAAGAGCCTAGGGGAGTATCAAGTGATAAGTTTCAAACGGTTTTGGATGGCATATCTTCGCTTACCAACAACGCTATTAAGGAATTTATAGAGGATAACCCCCAAGACCTTTCAAAGTATGGTTTGGATGATCCAGTGGCCGAACTCATCGTTAAAGATAAAGAAAATACCCTGCATCTGTACTTTGGCAAGGATACCGACGATGGTAAAAGCGTGTACTTTAAGACGGCTGACAGCAAGTCGGTCTATACTATGGACAAGAGCAAGATTGAGTTCCTGGATACCAAGCCATTTGATATCGTGGATAAATTTGCGTTTATAGTTAATATCAATGACGTGGACAAGATCATAATAGAAGGGCGCGGCAAAACCAATGTTCTTACCCTCACCAGGCAAACTAAAAAAGCTGAGAAGGAAGGGGAGGAAGACGAGGTAATTACCACGTACAGGGTGGATGGCAAGGAAGTAGACGAAGAGGCCTTTAAAGACTTTTACCAGATCTTAATCGGCATAACAGTGGATGCTGAAATAGATAAGAAAATAGAAGAGGAAAACGCGGAAGTGAAAACCACCTTCTTCTTAAATAAGGGTTCAACAAGGGAGGTACTTGTCAGCTACGTACCATATGATGATGATTTTTATGCTGTATTTTGCAAGGGAAATGCTGAATTTGTAGTGGCCAGAAGGCGGGTGAACAAAATGCTGGATACGCTAGAGGCTTTGATCCGGGGAGAACTGGTAGGAGATTGACAAGTTTTGAACCTCTCCAGCAATGCGTAGTGCTGGAGAGGTTTTTTATAATGGGGTTTAAGACATCTGCTGGACAGGGTCATTTTAAAAGACCTGGTTTCTTACAATTTTCGCAGTTGTATACTGAAGGACATCAAAGACAGTAAATGGAGCCAGCTTATTTAGATTGATGATCATGTTAACTGACGCATTGGGGGTGGTATATAATATATAGAGCTATATATAGCCTTATACCGTAACTGTGCACAGGGCTATAAGCAAGAGCAATGGGGATGACCATCAAATGTTAGGAGGTCCTTGTATGACTGACGTGTGTTGGGTAATGGGCGTGCATTTCTGTGAAATTAGGGTATTGACGCCAGACATGGCATGAGTTAAAATATGATCAAAACATGAATATATGTTCATATATTGATAATTTATTGAAGGGGATGTTGGCTTTGAATAGTGAGGAAAAGCTGGATGTATGCATGGACTTTGTGGTCCATCGGGAAATACTGGATAGCATCAATGAGAACGCCTTGAGCGATGATGCGGTAAATGAGCTGGCTGAATTTTTCAAGGTGTTTGGCGACGCTACGCGCCTGCGAATACTACATGCCCTGTCGATGGCAGAGATGTGCGTATGCGATTTATGTGAACTTCTCGGGATGAACCAATCTGCAGTTTCCCACCAGCTCAAGGTGTTGAGGCAGAGCAGGCTTATAAAATATAGAAGGGAAGGGAGAAATGTATATTATTCGCTAGATGATGAACACATCCAGCAGATATTTGAGGTGGGTTTAAAACACATAATGGAGAAATGAAAATGGTTTATTTTAATGGGTGAGGAGGTTTGGTGTGAGATTCAAGGTATACAATCATATTCATGGCGGAGAAACAGGGGGATGCGGATGCTGCCATTGCAGCCATGCTGCGGAATTACAAGCGCAACGGTTGCCTAGAACTAATTTGAAGGAAGAAATAATGGAAAATGTAGACCTTATAGCAGGAATTATCATCTTTACAGTTGCAGTCTTGTTTCCCGTTTCGAAATGGGTAAAGACGGCCCTGTATTTGATAAGCTATGTTCTCGCGGGAAGGGAAGTGGTACTGCACGCCATCAAAAATATCATCAAAGGCCAAGTATTTGATGAGAACTTTTTGATGACTGTAGCCACCATAGGTGCTTTTGCCATTGGGGAGATTCCCGAGGCGGCCGCGGTGATGCTGTTTTATCAAATAGGAGAATGGCTGCAGGACAGCGCTTTAAGAAGGTCTAGGCGGTCGATTGCTGAACTCATGGATATAAGGCCGGATTATGCCAATAAAGTGGTTGGGGATGATATTCAGAGAGTACATCCTGACGAGGTGGCGGTGGGTGATGTTATAGTAGTGAAACCTGGCGAGCGCATACCGCTTGACGGGGTTGTGATAAAAGGTCAATCAACGGTAGATACCTCAGCTTTAACCGGAGAGTCCATGCCCCGGAATGTGATACCGGGCACTAAAGTGTTATCTGGGTTTGTAAACCAAAATGGGGTTATATACGTTGAAGTGACTAGCGATTTTAAGAACTCCACCACCTCACGGATACTCGATTTGGTGGAGAATGCCAGAAGTAAGAAGGCACCTATTGAAAGATTCATAACCAGATTTGCCAGGTATTATACGCCAGCGGTGGTTTCAGTTGCTGCCTTGATAGCTATCGTGCCCCCGCTTTTATGGAATCAGCCTTTTCAGGAGTGGGTCTACAGGGCTTTGGTATTTCTGGTGGTATCGTGTCCCTGTGCTCTTGTGATATCCATCCCTGTTGGATTTTTTGGCGGATTGGGCGGTGCTTCCCGCAGTGGCATACTGATCAAGGGAGGGCAGTACCTCGAAGCTCTGGGAAATGTTGATACCGTGGTGTTTGATAAGACGGGAACGCTGACCAAAGGGGTATTTAAGGTTACCCAAGTCGTTATGGCCGCCGATATCTCGAAGGATGAATTGCTTTACTATGCTGCCCGGGCCGAAAGCTATTCCAACCATCCCATTGCCCTTTCCATAATGGAGGCTTATGGCAAGCCTTTGGATGGACAGCAGATTGACGAATATGTTGAAATCCCTGGACACGGTATCAAGGCCAAGATAGACGGCAAGGAGGTACTGGTGGGCACTGCAGGCCTGCTTAGGAAGTACGGCGTTGCATGTCCTGAGGTTGAACCTGCTCATACTGCTGTGCACCTCTCCGTAGATGGGCAATACGCAGGATATATTGTAATAGAGGATGAGCTAAAAGAAGACGCTAAACAGGCCATCGATGGTTTAAAGAGGATGGGCGTCAAGCGAACTGTCATGTTTACAGGCGACAACCATCATACGGGACTTAAGGTAGGGCAAAATTTAGGGTTGGATGAGGTGTATGCTGAGCTTCTTCCGCATCAAAAGGTGGAGAAGCTGGAGGAGACAGAAAGGACCAAAGCCACCAGGAAAGGCAAGATAGTATTTGTAGGAGACGGGATAAACGATGCACCTGTGCTGGCCAGGGCCGATGTAGGAGTGGCCATGGGGGGATTGGGCTCTGATGCCGCCATCGAAGCGGCAGATGTGGTGCTCATGACCGATGAACCCTCCAAATTGATAACAGCCATAATGATAGCCAACCGCACAAAGCGCATCGTATGGCAAAATATCATCATGGCCCTAGCAGTTAAAGGTGTGGTGCTTTTGCTGGGAGTAGCTGGCACAACCAGTATGTGGGGAGCGGTCTTTGCCGATGTAGGGGTGGCCATTCTTTCCATACTGAATGCCTCCCGTGTGATAAAAACGCCCAAAGGTCATGGGTGTGATCATCCAACTGCAGCGTATAAGGGTAGGATGAGGGCGGTACCAGATAAAAATACGACATAATAAAGGAGGTCAAGGCAACCACGCCTATTGACCTCCTTTATTTGTCTCTCTGTATTCGTGGAATTGGAGGAATCCCCTTACCTTATTGACTGCTTGTTGTGTTGATTCACCTCAAATTTGACAGGGCTTCCATTTTCTATATTCGCTACAGATGTATCACAACGTGTGTATTACCATTGCCATCCTTTAAATAAGTGGAAACTTCTGTTTTTCTGGAAGTATCTTATCTGATTCCTCAGGTAAGGAATCAGATAATAATCTATGCCCAGCGACCTTCCGGCACCAGCCAGCATGGCTATGGATGCCATGATGTACCACAGGTCTGGTAGCCCGGTATTGGTGGAGGGAAGGCCTGTCGATAGCATGAAATTGATGTTCATGGCAATGGATACCAGGCCGGCAATAAAGGTGAATATTCCAAATATGAAAGCTATTCCTAGCCCAATCTCGGTGATCACTATGAGCTTCTGGAACAGCAACGCGTTGGGATATATGAAGTTTTCTACTATCCAGGCATACCAACCGGGGGTGTGGTCACTAATCAGGCTGATAACCGATGCCGATGAAGTAGTGTCGGCTACGCCTCCTGGTCCTAGCATCGCCCAATCACCCCACCAACCGGCCTGTATCTTTTGAATGCCCGAAGCCAACCACATGATGCCCAGCCAAATTCTAATGGGTACAAGCCAGAAGGTAAAGTTTCTTCGCCTTATGTGGCCGATGGCAGTCTCTATGAAGAAGTTATATCTCCTGACCTTGTATAGGAACTGGTCATAGATGTAGTCCCAAATGAGTTCCAGGCCACCTATTCCAAATAGATAGTGCATGTTTACCAAATGCTTCATGATGGTAGCCCATATACCGACCAGCAGAGGCAGCCCTTTGATCTGCGCCACGGCGAAGAAGGAACCTACCGACACCATTACTCCGTGAAGTTCGGGTTTAAACCTTTGCTTTTGAGCGCCCAAAATCTCTGCTGCAATATTTTGGGCTGCGCATTTGCCTGATTGTAGCGCTGCTTCAACCAGGGCCGGTAGCACACTGCCGTTCTCTTTAAACTCCATTATGTCGCCAATCGCGTAAACATATGGATACTCAACGGTTTGCAGGTATTCATTTACCACTATTCGGTTACGCTTGCCCAGCGTCAGCCCCAACTCTTTTGCAAACTCGTTTGCTTCAACGCCTCCGGTCCATATGAGGGTTCTGGTGGGTATGGTGTTTTCATCTTTCAGGCAGACTTTATCGGGTTGCACTTCGGTTATGGGCGTGTT
Organism: Caldicoprobacter sp.; assembly: GCF_047459465.1. Lineage (NCBI taxonomy): Bacteria > Bacillati > Bacillota > Clostridia > Caldicoprobacterales > Caldicoprobacteraceae > Caldicoprobacter > Caldicoprobacter sp. Next base: position 17,570 of record NZ_VSCO01000012.1, read on the forward strand.
GGTGTAAACTTCTACGCCGTGCTTTTCAAAGAATTGCACTATCTTATTGGATAGCTTTTGATCCAATATGGAGCAAATGGTGGGCAGTGCTTCCACTACTACCAGTCGAACTTCGTCTTTGGCTATGCCGTATTCACGGCATAAAGTATTTGTCCATTCCATAAGTTCGCCCATCATTTCCACTCCGGTGAACCCGCCTCCACCGACCACAAACGTAAGCATTTCCTTACGGCTGTCAGGATCTTGTTCCTTTGAGGCCAGCTGGAACATGTGTACAATGTGGTCGTGTAGTTTCTGGGCGTCTTCTAATGACCATAATGTGAAAGCATGTTCCTTCATGCCTGGAATATCAAAATATGCGGGTTGGCTGCCGGCAGCCAGAATCAAGTAGTCAAAGCTGTACTCTTGGGTTGCCGAAAACAGCTTTTTGTTTTTTAGATCTGCTTTTTGTATCTTATCGTGAATAAATTTCACTTTGGTATATTGCAAAATGTGCTCAATTGACACTTTAACGCCTTTGGGTTCAATCCTGTGGCCGGCTACCTGATGGAGTTCGGTGAGCAGCGTGTGGTAGGGATTTTGATCTATGAGGGTGATCTCTACATCCCCTTGCTTTTTTAATAGTTTATGCAAAGTTTTGGCCGCTTCCAATCCACCGTAGCCTGCGCCCAGTATGACCACATGTTTTACAGGCATCGCGCTTCCCTCCCTTACATATTATGCCAATTTGGTTATGCGCGCAGGAAGATGTCATAAAATTAACGTTTATTAAATTTTAACACACCCTTTCAATATTTAAAAGATATAAATTTATCAAATAAAAGACATAATGTTAACGAACACATGCACAGCATACCCTTGCAAGAATAAAATTAAAAAAGCGTTTGAAATCAAAGAAAAATGGGTAAGTATTATCTTGGAGTGAGCAAATCGGCGCTTTTATAACCTTTATCATTCAAAAAAGTGGAAAGAAAGAAGTATGGAATATTGAATATATTTGTATTTTGCGCTACAATAGAGAATGCTTAAAACTTAACGACAAACAGAAAGGAGGAGTATATATAATGAAAAAACTATTTAGCTTGGGATTGATAGTGCTGTTGACTCTCGCGTTATTAACGGCTTGTGGTGGTGCCTCTGATGGTTCCAAAGACAAGGGAGCTGGAAATGTCACTTATAAAGATGGGACATATACGGCTGAGGAGCCAGATTTTGATGATCACGGTTGGAAAGCACAGATTGAGATAAAGGTTGAAGGTGGCAAAATTACCGAAGTCAACTTTGATGAGGTAAACCAGGAAGGCAAGAAGAAGAGTGAAGATACGGAATATATTGAGAGATTCAAACAGCAGAAGAATGTAGACATAGTGGATGCATATGATACTTTGGAAAAAGGCCTTGTTGAGAAGCAGGATCCTGATGCTGTTGACACTTACACCGGTGCCACTGGAGCAACGGAAAAATTTAAGGCATTAGCCAAGGAGGCTTTGAAGGAAGCACAGAGCAAGTAAAGTTCAGTTAAAAGACCTGTCGTACGACAGGTCTTTTATTTAATAGCAATTATATTTTTGAAAAGCTTGTCATGGGAAATAGCAAATGGTATTATATTTTATGTCAAAAAAGTGGATTAAAAAAGTTGACTGAGACGGGGGTTTGTATTTGAAGAGGTACCAACGAATTTGTGCTTTGAGCATAGCCATTTTTTTATTAGCAGCCGTTTTGCAAGGCTGTGCAAGGACAGGAGGAGTTCGGGAATACAGCGAGGACATATTTGCTCTCAACACGTGGGTCAATATACGCATATATGCAGGAAAAAACGGGCCTGATATCCTGGATAAGGCCATAAAGCGAATTGAAGAGATAGAGAGCCGCATGAGCGTTACCATACAGGACAGCGATGTGAGCCGTATAAACAGCAGCGCCGGTAAGCAGCCCGTGAAAGTACACGATGATACCTTTGAAGTCATAAAAAAGGCGTTGAAGTACGCGGAAATGTCCAATGGAGCATTTGACATAACCATATATCCCATCGTAAAGCTATGGGGGATCACATCTGAACATCCCCGAATGCCTACCGATGCCGAGATACAGGATAAGCTAAAGCTTGTGGACTATCGCAACGTTGTACTGGATGAAAAGGGAAAGACCGTTTACCTTAAAGAGCCTGGCATGGGCATCGATTTAGGGGCCATTGCCAAGGGATATGCAGCCGATGAAGTGGCAAGGATTTTGAAAGAGGAAGGCGTAGTTCACGCCCTCATAAACATGGGTGGAAATGTGGTCGCCATGGGCGGTAAGCCCAATGGCAAGCCCTGGAGGATAGGAATACAGGACCCTAGAGCTGATGGGGTGCAGCGCCACATCGCTATCATAGAGATAATGGATGGTAGCGTGGTAAGCTCGGGGGATTATGAACGCTATATAGTAGACGTCTACAAGAGGACGGGGAAGAGATACCATCATATATTTGATCCTTCCACTGGCTATCCTGCAAACAGCGGGCTTATGGCCACAACTGTAGTGGCTCCATACTCCATTGATGCCGATGCCCTGTCTACAACTGTATTTATAATGGGGGCTGAAAAAGGGTTAGAAATCGTTGAGGGACTTGAGGGCATAGATGCTTTAGCCATCACGCTGGATAAGAAGATATATGCTTCAAAAGGGCTAAAGGAAAGGCTAATTGTGACCGATAAGGAGTATGAGCTTCAGCTATGAGATTTAAGGTCAAACTAGGGGACTTGTTGGTGTACCTGTTGGCAGCAGCATTGGTTGCGGTGGGCTTGATGGGCATGTATGGCATGGGAGCCCATGGGACCGGTAAGAGCGTAGTAGTTGAGTTGGATGGCAAAGAGGTGTACTCCTGCCGTATATATGAGGGTATGGCTCCCGTGGAGTTTCGCGTGGATGCTGGGAACGGCAGATATAATGTTGTATCGGTAACGTATGAGGAGGTAAAGATAAAGGAAGCCAACTGCCCCGATCAGGTTTGCGTGAAGTTAGGGGCCATCCGCCACGTCGGTCAAGCCATAGTATGCCTGCCCCACAGGGTGGTGGTGAAGATAAAGGGCAGCTATGAGGATACCAACGATGTAGATGATATCGCATTTTGAGGAGAAAATTATGAATAAAGTCAGGAAGATGGTCATGTTGGCGCTTATCACTTCTCAGGCTTTGGTCTTGCATCTTATAGAGGGCCTTATACCCGTTGTGGCCCCGGGAATAAAGCTGGGATTGGCCAACATTATGACTCTGGTTACTTTGGCATTCTTCGGCTTTAAGGAGGCGCTAATAGTAGTCATAGTTCGCTCGGTGCTGGGTTCGCTCCTTTCAGGCAGCGTTACGGCCATGCTTTACAGCCTTGCAGGTGGAATTTTAAGCTGTTTGGTGATGGGTTGGTTGTATTTTAAGTGGAGGGCCTATTTCAGCATGATGGGCATTAGTACAGCAGGTGCTATATTTCATAATATAGGGCAACTGCTGGTGGCATCATGGGTGTTTGGAACGATAGGCATATTGTTTACCTATTTGCCCGTGCTGACAATTGCCGCTGTGGGTACCGGTTTTTTTGTGGGATTGGCATCTGGATACATTATTAAATACCTGGAACAGCAAAAGTGGTTTAGGTGGGAAAGGGGTTAAACGGCTGTTGATGAACGGTCAACGAAAGAGGTTAGTCGTGAACTATATCGATATAATCGGGGATGATCTAAAAAAGGTCGATGAACAAATCAAAGCCTTTCTTTTGTCCAAACAAAAGGTTTTGGAAGTAGCTTTGAGGGAGTTGCTGGAGGCCGGCGGCAAGAGGCTTCGGCCTGCCTTGGTGTTGCTCTCTGGTAAATTTGGGAAGTATGACGATAAAAAGCTCATACCTTTAGCGGCAGCCGTTGAGATATTACACATGGCTACTTTGGTTCATGATGACATAATCGACGACTCAAAGATGCGGAGGGGTAGGCCCACCGTTCAGTCGCGGTGGGGGAAGGATATAGCTGTCTTTACTGGAGACTTTTTGTTTGCCAAAACCTTTTTGTTGCTTGCCCATAGCACAACGGTTGAGAATATGCGGTCCTTGTCCAAAGTGGTTAAAGCCATCTGTGAAGGTGAGATTGCGCAGTACCAATCGAGATATGATAAAGGCGTTACCGTTAGGCAGTACCTCAAAAGGATAGGGCGCAAGACGGCATTGCTGTTTGCGCTGAGCTGTTATATCGGCGCCCATGAAAGCCAGTGCTCTTCAAAGGTTTTACGGTGCTTGAGGGAGTTTGGGTTTAATTTTGGCATGGCTTTTCAAATTACCGATGACCTGTTGGATTTTACGGGCGATGCTGCCAAGACAGGCAAACCAGTGGGCAGCGATTTCATTCAGGGAGTATACACTCTGCCTTTGATATACGCTATCAACTCATCTTATGGAGAGGAAGTCATAGAGATTTTGGAGAAGGAGAGTTATGATGCTGAGGACGTAAAGCGGGTAATTGAACTGGTCCATGCCAGCGGAGGCATTGAATATAGCAGAAATATGGCTAAGAGCTATTTGGACCGTGCCAGGGCATTTATTGAAGGCCTTACTCCCATTCCGGCCAAGGCTGCATTGGAGAATCTATTGGATGGACTTGCCGACCGTAGCTATTAGAGCGAGGCGATGGAAAAAATAAAACAAATATGGTTGAAAATATATACTGCTAATGTTAAAATACCTAAATAAGAAGCCGAGGGAATAGCTGTAAACATCGCGTGTTTTGTGAAAGGAGCTTGGTTTATGGAAAAAAAGCAGCGGGAGTTTGTTACCCATATAACTGCTAGGGAAGAGGACTTTTCTCAATGGTATACCGATGTGATCTTAAAGGCTGACCTAGTAGACTATGCTCCGGTAAAGGGCTGTATGGTAATCAAACCGTATGGATATGCTATATGGGAGAATATCCAAAAGGAGCTGGATGAGCGGTTTAGGGCCACCGGCCATAAGAATGCGTATTTCCCCCTATTCATACCCGAGAGCCTTTTGCGTAAGGAGGCAGAACATGTAGAAGGTTTTGCTCCCGAGGTGGCATGGGTTACCCGAGGAGGCAGCGAAGAGCTTACCGAGCCCCTGGTGGTCAGGCCAACGTCCGAGACCATAATATGTGCCATGTATTCTAAATGGATCCAGTCTTACAGGGACCTGCCCATACTATTGAACCAGTGGTGCAATGTGGTGCGTTGGGAAAAATCCACCAGGCCTTTCTTGAGGACATCGGAGTTTCTGTGGCAGGAGGGGCATACGGTACATGCTACCGAGGAAGAGGCCGAAGAGGAAACTTTGAGGATGCTAGGAATATATAAAGAGTTTGCCGAAAACGTGCTGGCCATCCCCGTAGTGGTTGGCCGAAAGTCCGAAAAGGAGAAGTTTGCAGGCGCCCTGCGCACTTATACTATGGAGGCCATGATGCAAGACGGGAAGGCGCTTCAAGCGGGAACGTCGCACAATTTGGGCCAGCACTTTGCCAGGGTGTTCGATATTCAGTTTCTGGATAAGGATGGCCAACTCAAATACGCATGGCAGACTTCCTGGGGAGTGTCTACCCGACTTATCGGGGCCATAATAATGGTGCACGGGGATGAACGCGGGTTGGTGCTGCCGCCCAAAGTTGCCCCTGTGCAGGTAATAGTTATACCCATTGCCATGCATAAAGAAGGCGTGCTTGATAAAGCTAGAGAAGTTTACAAGACAATTGCCGATGCCGGCATTAGGGTGGAAATCGACGACAGGGATACTCAGACGCCGGGATGGAAATTTAACGAGTGGGAACTCAAGGGCGTGCCTATACGGCTCGAAATAGGGCCCAAGGACATAGAGAAGAACCAGGTTGTGTTGGTGCGGCGTGACAGCTTTGAGAAGGTGCCTGTACCCATCGATGGCGTGGTGCAGGTTATAAATGACATGCTCAGCGATATCCATAAAGGCATATACCAAAAAGCGTTGAAGATGCGGGAAGACTTTACCCATGTGGCACATAATTTTGACGAGTTCAAAGAGATTTTGGATGAAAAGAAAGGTTTTATCAAAGCCATGTGGTG
>NZ_VSCO01000118.1:0-5548 GCF_047459465.1 Caldicoprobacter sp.
CTTATAGGTAGTCTAAAAACTAAGGATGTGATATTTGAAAGGCCTCGAATGACTATGGTTTCAATACCTTATAGGTAGTCTAAAAACGCAAATGTAGTAGAGATGGCCCTTGGCGCAATTACCGAGTTTCAATACCTTATAGGTAGTCTAAAAACCCGTTACATTCCGCCTTTTATAAGGATTGTTAATTTTTGTAAAAGTGCTATCATACTTTTTATTACAATGATTATAACATTCTTTTCCTCAAAAATAAAGATTTTGTGATTGAACAGGAGTAAAAAAATTGTCGTCGATCTCCAGGAGTTTTTGCACTATTGGAGATCGACGACAATTTATAAAAACATTTCTCAAAATTGACTTAAAACATTCATTGTTTTCCGCTCTTTTCGTACTCTTAACTATTAATCATACTCTAACTAATTACTCTACAACCTACAGATATACTTTTGTAATTTTCTAAGATAAAATAGAATTTCCTTGATGAACAATATAAGCAAGCAAAATCCCATTATAAAACTTTAAAGGCTGCTGTTGTTAGGTCATCTTCTAGTGCCAAATTTTGCACCCATGTAAAGGTAAGATATCTCCTTCTAAAACATCTAAAACTCTATTTACACAAATACTTATTGACATCATAGATCATACTTTACTTTAAAAAGTTGTCTTAAAAATAAAAGGCGGTTTTCATGATTTCCTACGGAAACCGCCTTTGCATCAAATGCCGTCACGCACCTGCTTTTTCCAGCTTCTCAATCCCTATCTTTATTCGCCTCAAGGATTCCTCTTTGCCCAGCAGGTCCAGCAACTCTATAGCACCACCTGGAGTATATTGCTTCCCAGATATAGCAGTACGTATGGGCCACAGTACCTGGCCATTCTTGACGCCCAACTGCTGTATCAGTTCCATCAATGCCCTGTGGATCTCTTCTTCGTTCCAGTTATCGAGCTTTTCCAGTACCTCATAGCTCTTCTTAAGGTGCTCCAGAGAATTTTCCAGATTGGTCTTCATCTTCTTGTGTACAAACATCTGGACGTCGTAATCCGGAAGCTCATCTATAAAATCGACGCTCTCTATTATGTCGTTTAAAATTTCTATACGGGTCTGTAGCAAACGGCTTAACTTCATCAAATCGATGTCCTGCCTCTTTATTGCTTTTTTGTAGTAAGGCATGGCCAGCTGGCAAAATTCCTCCAGGCTCTTCTTCCTTATATATTCTCCATTCATCCAGCGCAGCTTATTTACGTCAAAGATAGCCGGGGATTTATTGAGCCCTTTTATGGAGAAATGTTCCTTAAGCTCTTCTAGGGTGAAAAATTCCCTATCATTTCCTGGGCTCCATCCCAATAATGCAATGTAGTTTATTATGGCCTCTACTAGATACCCCTTGTTGTAGAAGTCTTCAAAAGAGGCATCCCCTTCACGCTTGCTGAGCTTCTTACCGGCTTCCTTCATTACAGGGGGTAAATGGATATAGGTTGGAATATTCCATCCAAACGCCTGATAAAGAAGATTATATTTAGGAGTAGAGGAAAGGTATTCGCTTCCTCTAACCACATGGGTTATTCTCATCAAGCTGTCATCTACTACATTGGCAAAATTGTATGTCGGCATGCCGTCCGATTTGATAAGCACTCCTTCATCCAAAGTGGAGTTTTCCACCGTTATGGTGCCAAACACCTCATCATGAAATGAGGTGGTACCTGTTGATGGTATCCTCTGCCTTATGACATATTTTTCTCCGTTTCTAATCCTCTGCTCCACTTCTTCCTTGCTGAGATTCTTACAGTGGCCATCGTATTTAAAGGGAATCCCCCTCTTTTGGCACTCCTCTCTTAGGGCTTCCAACCTCTCTTTGGGACAGAAACAGTAATATGCTCCCCCTCTCTCTATCAGCTCTTTTGCATATTGCTGATAGATCTCTTTGCGTTGGCTTTGTATATAAGGGCCGTAAGGTCCACCGATATCAGGCCCTTCATCGTAGTCAAGCCCTACAATCTTCAGGGTCTTATATATCACATCTATTGCTCCTTCTACATATCTCTCCTGGTCCGTATCCTCAATGCGCAATATAAACTTTCCTCCTTGACTCTTAGCAATCAGGTAGGCATAAAGCGCCGTTCTCAAGTTACCGATATGCATATAACCCGTAGGGCTCGGAGCAAACCGCGTCCTGACTTCACTCATTGGCTTTATGGCGTTAAATCCCAAAATGATTTAAAATGGGAAAACGCCTTTTCCTCCTTTCGCTTTTAATCCCTAAATTAATATTCCCAATAGTCTTTATAATTTACAAAGCCTTCCGCCCTGCTTCAGGGAGAAAGGCCATTCTTAACCACTTCATTTTCAAGTGTAGTATAATACTATTACAGAAAATCTGTCAAGTCGATTATTACCCTAAGGCAACAAATTGTCGATGCTTATTGTTATTCAGCACAGCTGTGTGGTATTATAGACTATAAAGAAAAAATTAAGAAAGAGGAGTAGTGACCATGTTGGACGTCAAGGACATTATCGCACAAGCAATACATAAACAGCTTCCTGAACTGAGCCATGAGCAGATTTACGATATGCTGGAATATCCTCCTAATCCCGAAATGGGTGATATAGCCCTTCCATGCTTTAAGCTGAGTAAAATCCTCAGAAAGCCTCCGGTGCATATCGCCCAGGAGCTAGCATCAAATATTACAAATATGGAATTTATTGACAGGGTAGAACCGGTATCTGGTTACCTCAATTTTTTCTTCAATAAACCTCTGTTTATAGAGCAGACCTTAAAATGCATATTGGAAGAAAGGGAAAGGTATGGTTCCAAACCCATCGGACAGGGTAAGACCATCGTCATAGATTACTCGGCTCCAAATATAGCCAAGCCTTTCCATGTGGGGCACCTTCGCTCCACTGTGATCGGCAATTCCTTGCGCAAAATATTCGAATTCATGGGATACAGATGCATAGGCGTAAATCACCTGGGTGACTGGGGAACCCAATTTGGCAAACTCATAGTAGCATACAAGCTATGGGGCAATAAAGAAGAAGTCGAAGCCCATGGCATAAAAGAGCTTTTGCGCCTGTACGTAAAATTCCATGAGGAAGCCGAAAAGGATCCAAAGCTGGAAGATGAAGCAAGGAATTGGTTTGCCCGCATGGAAAAAGGAGACAGCGAGGCTTTAAAGCTGTGGCAATGGTTTAAAGATATAAGCCTCAAAGAATTTCAAAAGGTATATGACCTTCTGGACGTACATTTTGATTCGTATGCCGGTGAAAGCTTCTATAACGATAAGATAGATGCCGTAATCGAAGAGCTGAAACAAAAGAACTTGCTCAAGGAAAGCGAAGGTGCCTTGATAGTAGACCTAGAAGAATATGGTATGCCTCCCTGTATGATACTAAAAAAAGATGGCAGCAGCCTGTATGCCACTCGCGATATAGCAGCCGCCATATACCGCAAAAAGGAGTATAATTTTCATAAATGCATATACGTGACGGGTGCGGCCCAAAGCCTCCATTTTCAGCAATGGTTCAAGGTCATAGAGCTAATGGGGTATGAATGGGCAAAGGACCTCATACACGTTCCCTTTGGCCTTGTGAGCCTGGGAGGAGAAAAGCTGTCCACCCGCAAAGGTAAGGTGGTGCTGCTAGAAGATATACTATCCGAGGCCATCAAGAAAACCCTGGAAATAATCGAGAGCAAGAATCCTGACATGGAGAACAAGGAAGAAGTAGCTCGATACGTGGGAGTAGGCGCTGTTATATTCAGCGACCTTTACAGCAATCGAATTAAAGATGTGTCCTTCTCCTGGGATGAAGTGCTAAATTTCGACGGAGAAACCGGGCCGTATGTACAATACACACACGCAAGGTGTTGCAGCGTGCTTAGAAAGGCTCCTGAAGGTGACAGCAGTTTTAATCCCGGCATGCTTAAGACCAAAGAAGAGTACCAGGTGTGTAAAACGCTGTATCAGTTCCCCGAAAAAGTCATGATAGCTTTAAATCAGCTTGAACCCTCCGTCATAACGCGTTATCTGGTGAACTTGGCCCAAGACTTTAATCGTTTCTATCATGAACACCCCATTCTGGTAGAGGACCAACAGTTGAGAAGTGCAAGGCTAGCTCTGGTGGAAGCCACGCGGATCACGCTAGCCAATGGGCTTAGGCTTATAGGGCTTAAACCGCTTGAAAGGGTGTAGGAGGTAACATTAATGAAAAGAATAGTGCTGACAGGTGGGGGCACGGCAGGACACGTGACCCCCAATATAGCGCTCATATCAGAGCTCAAGCACGATGGCTGGGAAATCCATTATATAGGCACAAAAACCGGCATAGAGTACAATCTCATATCAAAGCAAAGCGGGGTAATATACCATGCTGTGCAGTCGGGCAAGTTGAGGCGATATCTAGATGTCAAAAATTTCACCGACCCCTTTAAGGTAGCCTACGGAATAGGCCAGTCGGTGCATATAATACAAAAGATAAAGCCCAATGTCATCTTTTCAAAGGGGGGATTTGTCTCTGTCCCGGTTGTAATTGGTGGATGGATAAACCGAGTGCCGGTCATATTACACGAATCAGATATCACTCCCGGTCTGGCAAACAGGATAGCTGCTTCCTTTGCACAGGTCATATGCACCACATTCCCCGAAACCGTCGCCCAATTTAAAGGCAACAAAGCCATATACACCGGCACTCCTATACGTAAAGAACTGTTTCAGGGCAACCCTGAAATCGGCAGAAAACTTTGTGGCTTTACGCAAGAAAAGCCGGTAATAATGGTAATGGGCGGAAGTTCGGGGGCTGTGGCCATAAATGACTGCTTGCGCAAGATAGTCAAAAAGTTGCTTACCCGCTTTCAAGTAGTACATATATGCGGCAGGGGCAATATAGACCCAAACTACGCCAATATTCCCGGCTACGTCCAATTTGAATACTTGGATAAGGAGTTACCCCACATCATGGCTTTGGCGGATATAGTGATATCCAGGGCAGGTTCCAATTCCATCCATGAATTTCTGGCCCTTAAAAAGCCCTGCCTCTTAATTCCTTTACCGCTTAATGTCAGCCGTGGGGATCAGATCTTAAACGCCAGATCCTTCGAAAAGAAGGGTTACAGCAAGGTGCTCCTGCAAGAGGACATGACCGAAGATACATTGTATCTCTCAATCTTGGACCTTTATAACAAGAGGCATCAGTACATCAACGCCATGTCTGCTCACGACCATACCTCCGGTACAAGAAACGTCCTGGAGATAATCAACAGATATGCATAATTTGCATACAAACGGCAAAACAAAAGAGCTCCTTATTAATTTCAATCGAGGAGCTCTTAATTTTTCTCAGATGCACAGCTTGACAGCGTATTTATTTGCCTGCTGCGATCCTTATGGCCGCCTGGTGTTCTGGATCCACCCTGTTTGTACCATGGGTCCGGCTGCCATAAAAGTGTATACAAAAATGTCCCGCGAAATTATTATTAGCTATGGTAGATCCTCCATGGGGCATACCATTCATGGAAGCCGCCATCTTCTTCCCATTCACCTGCACTATTATGGG
>NZ_VSCO01000119.1:0-5534 GCF_047459465.1 Caldicoprobacter sp.
GTATCATGGGATTTCTCTTGGTTTTCTCATAGAGAAAATCCCTCAGCTCATCCTTTATATTGGTCTTCAAAGTAGCCCAATCGGTAATGTTCTGCTGCTCGCATCTATCCAGCGTTTCTTTTACCACCTGCCGTGCCTGCTCTATGAGCTCCTCAGATTCCCTCACATAGACAAAGCCTCTAGATATGATATCAGGCCCGGCAATGACGCCACCTGTCTCCCTTGAGATGGTGACCACTACAACGATAAGGCCATCCTGCGACAAGTGCTTCCTGTCGCGCAACACGATATTACCTACATCTCCAACTCCCAGGCCATCCACCAATACCCTTCCTGCGGTGACCGTTCCAGCTACCTTGCAGGAGTTGTGGGTAAGCTCAAGCACAGTACCTATATCCACCAGGAATATGTTCTCTCGAGGCATACCAAGGGACTCAGCCAGCAGGGCATGCTGCTTTAAATGGCGGAATTCGCCATGCACCGGTATGAAGAACTTGGGCTTTACCAGAGTATGTATCAGCTTAAGCTCCTCCTGGCAGGCATGACCCGAAACGTGGACATCCGCCAGAGACTCGTAGATGACATGGGCCCCCCTTTGGAAAAGCTGGTTTATCACCTTATACACCAGCTTTTCATTGCCGGGTATAGGCGTTGCCGATATTATGACCAGGTCTCCAGGTATGATCTCCAGCTTTTTATGCTCAGCAGCGGCCATACGCGTCAAGGCCGACATGGGCTCACCCTGGGTACCGGTGGTGATTATCACCACCTTATCGTTTGGATAGCTGTCAACCTTATCCACATCTATGAGCGTCTTTTTGGGTATATTGAGGTAGCCCAACTCCATGGCAACGGCTACCACGTTGACCATGCTACGGCCCGATATGCATACCTTCCGCCCGAATTTGACAGCCGCGTTGATGATCTGCTGAATCCTATGTATGTTAGAGGCAAAAGTAGCCACTATGATCCTGCCCGGCGCATCGGCAAAGATTGATTCAAAGGTTTGACCCACCGTCTTTTCAGACATGGTATAACCTGGCCTTTCCACATTTGTGCTGTCAGCCAGGAGAGCAAGTACGCCCTTTTTGCCAAGCAAGGCAAACTTGGCCAAATCTATGACTTGTCCATCTATAGGAGTGTAGTCTATCTTAAAATCGCTGGTATGTACTACCACCCCTACCGGAGTATGTATGGCTAGGGCTACCGAATCGGCTATGCTGTGGCTGGTTTTGATAAACTCAACGGTGAAAGCACCCAGCTTTAAGATGTCATTGGCCTTTATCGTCTGAAAAATCGCCTTATTGATGCCGTGTTCCTTCAACTTAATGTCTACCAGCCCTAAGGTTAAGCGGGTACCATAAACAGGGACGTTTAGCTCTCGTAGCACATAGGGCAATGCGCCAATGTGGTCCTCATGTCCATGGGTGAGAATAAATCCCCTTACCTTGTCCTTATTTTTGAGTAAATAGGATATATCGGGTATGACGAGATCGACGCCCAACATATCATCTTCAGGAAAGCTGACCCCACAATCAACTACTATGATATCATTACCGTACTCAAAAACTGTCATATTTTTCCCGATCTCGTTTACCCCACCCAGTGGTATAATTCTAAGTACGTTCTTTAAAGCCACAAATACCCCTTATCCTCCTTCAATCTTTATATTTTTCCCGAACATTGCTATTTATAGTTTCAATTATACAGTATTTACATTGGACGTGCAACTTAAAAAGAGGAAGCCAACTTTCCAAAAAGTCGACTTCCTCTCTATCAGGCTCATCTCTATCAGGCTCATGTTAGCGTCACCGCTTCTTGGCCCAGTTAATCTTATCCTCATAAAACTTGGTCAGTTCTTCAGCATATTCCTCTGATACCCCTTCGCTATAGACCCTACACACCGCTTCCTCCGAATCTGGTAGCACCAGAGCCCAACCGTTCTGGTGCTGCACCTTTACGCCTTCAAATAGTTCAACCACTTTATTGCCTTTTGTCTCTTCCTGTATGAGCCAGCGCATCACCTTGCCCTTCTCCTCCCACGGACACTCTATCACCTTTTCCTTTACATAAAATCTCGGTATGGTGCCGATAAGCTCCGATAATGTCTTGCGCTCTTTTGCCAGAACCTCCAGGAGCTTGAGCAATAAGGCAATGGCATCGGAATACAGCAAAAAGGTTCCGCTGCCGTTCCCTTCCCGCTTTATCACCTCGTTCATCAGCGCATACCGGCTTGTCTTGGTCCGTATGACCTTGCCTTGCATCGATCGTGCCATGGTCTCAATGACGGTAGGCGCTGTATATGGCACTACCACTTCCTTTTTTTCGTTGGCACTTAAGCACAAAATACCTCTTAGCACATCGCATACCTCTCGGGAAACCTTTTTGCCCTTTTCATCATACAGTTCAATCTCTTCGCCGTTGCTGTCCACATAGCATGCCAGGCTATATTGTCCCCTCGCGGCCTTTTCAAGCTCAAGGGGTATATTATCCTTGGCCATAGTAAGCTCACAACCAGCATCATTGAATATGGTCTCAACAATTGATGCCACCAGCCTGCTGGGAGTAGAAAGCAGCACCTTAAAGCCGCCATTCCTTATGGCATCCATATCCACCGCCTTTTCAAGAGCTTTGGTATAAAACAGTGGAATATTGAAGAAACTCTGCACTTTGGGTACCCTATCGGCTGTAATCCTCTGGAAATCCTCCCTCACAAACGCGTTTTCGATCTGGCGTTCAAAGGCTGGCGAAAAGTTGCCCCCGTCCCTGTCGATAAAGTGGATGCCTACATTGCCATCCACCCTACTGTCTTCAAAGATGTGCACCCCTCCAGCCAATCCCAAATAGGGTACCATATACCGCAAGATGGGGGTGGTGAGTATCCCTAAATCCAGCACCTCTACTCCCGAGGACAATAGACCGGATATGATGCCATACTTCAGCATGGTGCTGCCGGAATTATCATCACAGCTTACCGCCACGCGCTTGTTTGGTTTAAGTTCGGCTCCCAGAGCCGCGCCCAGCCGCACTGCAAACCGCGGGTCTAGATCCACGTTGAGCTTTCCCGTTATGCCGTTTTTGCCGAATAAAGTCCTGCACATTCTCGTACCCCATATAACATTGCACTGTACCATAGTGCCGTGCTCGATTACCTTCTCGGGCCATATCTTTACGTCGGGCCTGACGCTAACCCTGGGTTTTAAAGTACAACCATTGCCAATTACCGCTCCTTCGTATATCGATACCCTTTCCCTTATGTCCACTTTGTTGCACACGGCAGCCCCGCGTATTTCAACGCATCTGCTTAAAATATCATAATCCCACAGCACGCTCTTCTTTATGCTGGTGTGGGGCCCTATATCGTTGTAACGCCCGATCACGGTGTAAGGACCGATGTAAGCCCCTTCTCTGATACGGGTGTAGTCCCCGATATAGCAGGGGCCCTCCAGCCTGGCCTCAGGGTGTATATCTACGTTTTCCCCTACCCATATGTTTTCGCCTATTTTATAGCCAGGCATAGGGAATTTAACCTTGCCCGACAGCATATCGTAATGGGCTTGAAGGTAAGTTTGAAGGTTCCCTATATCGCACCAGTATTCATCGGTTATATAGCCGTACATGGGCTTGCCCTTTTCAAGGAGCAAGGGGAACAGGTCCTGGCTGAAGTCAAACTTTTGCCCCGCCTTGAAATAGGTAAGCACCTCGGGCTCTAAAATGTATATCCCGGTATTTACGGTATCGCTGAAGACCTCACTCCAGTTGGGCTTCTCCAGAAAGCGGGTGACAGCCCCATCCTCATCGGTAATCACCACGCCGTATTCCAAAGGCACCTGCACCTTTTTAAGTACAAGAGTGGCTAGGGCCTTTTTCTCCTTATGAAATTTCACTGCCTTGTTTATGTTGATATCGGTCAGGGCATCCCCGCTGACCACGATAAAGGTTTCATCCAAGAATTTTTCTGCATTCTTTACGCTGCCCGCCGTACCCAGCGGGGTTTCTTCCACAAAGTAATGGAGCTTGACTCCAAATGCAGAGCCATCTTGAAAGTAATCCTCTATCACTTGGGGAAGATATTGAAGTGTTATACCTATATCTTTAATGCCGTACTTTTTTAAAAGCTCTATGCTGTAAGTCATAACGGGCCTGGTCATCACTGGCACCATCGGTTTGGGCAAATCACAGGTGAGAGGTCGCAGGCGAGAGCCGGAGCCTCCAGCCATAATAATCCCTTTCACCGTATCATCCTTTCTAGATATTGTCAAGCTGTGTTGTGCAAAGCGTAATTTTAGTATATGTATTAATTAAGTGACTTATTCAAACTATTAAGCCAGAAAATGGCTTTTGCAGCATATGGCCGGCTCCAGCTGCAATCCAAAAATGAAAAAGGCTCCATTTAAACGGAGCCCCTATCCTGCCTGCATCTGGAACAATAGCCAAAAAATTTCACGTTGTGATTTACAATCTTAAACTTGTGCTTTTCTTCGATTTTCTCCTCTAGGGCATCTAACAGGTCCTCCTCTACCTCTATCACCTGGCCACAGCTTAAACACAGCAGGTGATGATGATGGTGATCCTCATTCATGGTGCTCAGCTCATAGCGATTCTTGCCGTCATCGAAGTTGTGCTTATAAAGGATTCCCAGTTCCTCGAACAGGAGCATGGTGCGGTATACCGTAGCCAGACCGATTTCAGGGCATATCTTTTTGACACGGAAGTAAATCTCCTCTGTGCTCATGTGCTTACCCTTGTTGTTCATGATCACCTCAAGGGTAGCCCTGCGTTGCGGAGTCAATTTATATCCCTTTTCTTGGAGAATCTCTTTGATCCTATCCATGCTATCGTTAGACATTAAATTCACTTCTCTCCCAAAGTTATTTATATCTTTTGCAGCTGCGACAAAAATTTCTCATTGAGCACCTTGATATAAGTGCCCTTCATTCCCAGCGACCGGGATTCAATTATTCCGGCGCTTTCCAGCTTCCTCAACGCATTTACTATGACCGAGCGAGTGATTCCCGCCCGGTCGGCTATTCTGCTGGTCACCAGCAGGCCCTCTATACCATCCAGCTCGCTGAATACCTGCTTGACAGCTTCCCGCTCGGAATAGGAAAGGGTGCCTATAGCCATTTCGGCCATCGACCTCTTTCGCATCTCCTCCGCCATATGTTCCATCTTCAAGCGCATTATCTCAAGCCCAACCACGGTGGCGCCGTACTCGGCCAGCACCAGGTCATCATCTACAAATTCTTTGAGCCCAGAACGCCGAAAAATGAGAGTCCCCAACCTCTTGCCCCTGCAGTATATCGGAACAAAGGTGAGGTTTTGCTTCCCTTCTGGGGTATCCTCCACAACATTTGCCATGGTGGTGCCGATCCACAGCAAGTTGTTATTGTAATCAGCCGGAACATATGCTTTCTGGTCAGCGTTGCCACCTGACTGCACAGGTGCACAGCCTATAACACGACCCTCCTCATCCAGCAGCAGTACGCTGCTCTCAAGCAGCTGGCTCAGCATTTCACACAAATAGGACAAAT
>NZ_VSCO01000120.1:0-5416 GCF_047459465.1 Caldicoprobacter sp.
CTATTATCTTGGCAGAACAACCTCTTTGCTTAAGCTCCTTTATAGCATATATGCCGTTTTGAACGGGCATGTTTATATCCATCAAAATCACGTCGGGGTTGAGCAGAAGAGCCTTTTCCACCACCTCTTTGCCGTTGGATGCTTCGCCCACTACTTCTATATCATCCTCCAACTCAAGCAGCTGTTCAAGCCCCTTTCTGAAAAGAGAATGATCATCAGCAATGAGCACCTTTATTTTCCTCTGTTCCATACCTTTAACTACCCCTCCTTTTCAATGGAATTAACTGGTATTTGAAGTAAAACTGTAGTACCCTTCCCTTCTTGGGATTGTATACACAATTTGCCTTTAAGAAGCTCAGCCCGCTGCCTCATGCCATATATGCCAAACCCACTTTCATGAATATTGGCTCTTCTTTGTTCTTCAACTTTTACTTTATCAAACCCTATGCCGTTGTCGACAATCCTGCCCATCAAAAAACCATTCTTGATATACAGCTTGATATGAGCCCTTGTTGCTTTTGAATGCTTTTTTATGTTATTTAGAGCTTCCTGTATGATCCTGAATACCGCCACTTCAACCACTTTATCCACAGTGACTTCATCTAAGTCATAGACCTCTAGTGTTACCTCTATACCCGTCTCTTCAATGAAAGTAGCCACATACCGCTGAAGCGTGGGTACCAGGCCTAAATCATCCAGGGACATGGGACGTAGGTCGAATATGATCCTCCGTATTTCCTGAAGGCTGGATTTTACAAGCTGTTTTAGTTCGTTTATTTGCTCCCTAGCCTTACCCGGGTTCCTGTCCAGCAGCTTTTCACACAGCTCGCACTTGAGCACAATATTTGAAAGCGATTGAGCAGGGCCGTCATGGATGTCCCGAGCTAGCCTTTGGCGTTCCTGTTCTTGAGCAGAGATTATCCTTATGCCCATCATCTCTTTTTGTTGTAGCTCATCTATCGTACGGCTTATATTGTTCAGCGCATCGATGAGATAGCTCATGGCAGTAGCTACATGGGTAATCAGATACTCGGCTCTTTCTACGATCTCCCTTGCGCGCCGAATGCGCATCTCAAGCTCGGTCCTTTGAGCGATCAGGTACTGTTCGTTTTCCTTTTTAAGGGCAAGCTTAATCTGCATTTCTCTGGCGATATCGTAGGCCCTCTTGATTTCATCTTCGCTGTAGATCTTAAAATTTTTGCTCAATATCATAAGCCTATAACGACTTTCTTTCTCCAGATGCGACAGCTTCTCCACTTCTTCTATGACTTCTCTTACTTTGTCCTGCAGTTCAGCAAGCTTAATCTCCAGGTCCTTCCATTCCTGACGGGCACTCTCGGCAATCTCAAATATCTGCTTTTTTCCGTCTTCTAATGCATCTATGGCCTTTTTTACTATTTCATTAAGCTGTTCTGGGCTAATCTTTTCGACCAAATTCACTCCCTCGCATGCACGAAAATCTACACAACATCTATATAATTTTGCATATTCGACAAAATAATTAAAATTCCTCTTTATGATGACAGTGAAATAATTAAAAAATTAAAGGCACGGAGCTTCTAACCCCATGCCTTTTTGGTGCAAGCAGTTTTTATTATACAGCAAATCATTCATTTTGGCTTTTTTATGCCGTTTTCGGTTACGATAAGGTCCATAGGAACATCAAAATGGCAAACAGGAATGCTGTATACTATTTGAAACTCAAAAGCCAGGCCTACCTTTTTGGCAAAAGGCGAAACCCTCATCAAAAAGCGGTCGTAATAACCTTTCCCATGTCCTATTCGATTGCCTTGCATATCAAAGGCAAGACCAGGTACTATTATTATCTCCAAGACACCAGGATCAACCGGCCTTATGAATTCCTTTTTGGGCTCGAGGATTCCGTAATGTCCGGGCGCAAGTTCGTCCAGCCCTTTAATTTGGGAAGGGAGCAGGTTAACCTCTTGGGGGATGCAAACTGGCACCACCACAGTCTTGCCGGCATTCAGCAGATCCTGGATTATTTTCTCGGTTCTCACTTCGCCCGGCATGTTTACATATACCATGATGATCTGGCTATTTTGTATGATATCTAAAGAGAACAAGAGTTCAGCTATGCGCTGGCTTTTACAATCGATTTCATCCTGGTTCATATTCTTTCTGCGCTTCAACATGATCCGCCTTATATCCTCTTTTGTCACAGCTTGTGCCTCATTTATCAAGTGGCATCAGCTCCCCCTATGCTTTGCTAAGCCTTCATCAGATGTAAATCCTGGGTATTCTTCGCCCTATACCTGTTAGGACCTCATATGAGATGGTACCGCACAGCCTTGCGATATCCTCTGCTGATATAGTCTCATTCCCCTGGGTTCCAATGAGCACCGCAATATCGCCGGGCTTTACCCCAGGTATGTGGGTGACATCCACCATCACCTGATCCATGCACACCACGCCCACGATGGGGGCCTTCTGTCCGCGTATCAAAACCCATCCCCTGTTGCTTAGCAGCCGGCTATACCCATCTGCGTAGCCTACTGGAAGGGTTGCGATGCGCATAGGACCTTTAGCGATAAAAGTTCTACCGTAGCTGACGCTATCCCCTTTATCTATATCCTTAACATGCACTACCTTTGTTTCCCATTGTAGTATTGGTTCAAGGTGTATCGCTGAGCGCTTAACGGCTGCGGAAGGATAATAGCCGTACATAGCAATTCCTGCTCGAACCAGGTTGAAATGGGCATCGGGGCAATCTATAATAGCAGCGCTATTTGCGGCATGAATCCACTTGAAATTTATGCCATCGCTGCGAAGAGCATCTAGTATGTTTAAAAACCGCTTTATCTGCTGATTGGTAAAGGATTTATCTTCCTCATCCGCTGTCGCAAAATGAGTAAATATGCCTTCCAAAATCAAATGGCTGTATGACTTTACCTCGGAGCAGAATTCCCTTATGCTTTTAATATCCACCAGCCCAATGCGCCCCATGCCGGTATCCACTTTTAGGTGTATGGCTATCTTCTTGTTCAACCGCTGCGCTTCATGATTTAAAAGCCTTGCAACCTCCAGCGAAAACACGCACTGGGCCAAATCGTACTCCACCACCGTCTTTACCTGAGTCTCATCTATGCCTCCGAGAACTAGAATAGGTGCAGTGATTCCAGCCTCCCTCAGCTCCGCCCCTTCTTCGGGTATAGCAACGCCCAGCCACGAAGCGCCCGATACCAAAGCCTGGTGCGCCACGCCAACTGCTCCATGGCCGTAAGCATCCGCTTTCACAATCGCCATTAGCTGGGTGTCAGGCTTTAACATGCGCTTTATGTTTTTTATGTTTCTGTCCAGCTTAGCAAGATCGATTATCACTTTACTGGGTCGCATCTTAAATCACCTGATTCCTCTATTTAAATATATTTCATTGTTTGCGTTTAGGCCGTATATTTTATATGATTCATCGCCGCATATAATGAATTTTTGATTGCAAATTCAATATACTTTAAGATTATAAATCAATTTACAGAAAAAAGAAAGGTCAAAACGCAAATTTTTAACGCAAAGAGGGTATACCCTGAAAAAGGCATACCCTCTTTTCTAGCTTTTAAACCTAATCGTACTTAGGAGTGGGGAACAAAAGTGGCACAATCAGTTTCCTGGGTGGTTCGAGCATTTCGCGGCTGTATCTCAATTTTGGCAGCCCCGCAGTGATCGCCTTCCATATAGTAATGGCAGGTATTTACCACGCATTTGACCCCAGGAAGAGGCTGATTCTTTTTTGGTACGCGGCCTTCCATTTCATGCATCCCTCCTATAAAGAATTCTCTGTTTTAGCTTTTGTATTACAGGAGGGTTTTATTCTATCCAATGTACTGACAAGAATAGCTAATTCCAATTTTTATAAAATATATCATTTAAGCTCCATTCCCAGCTTTATAAATCTGAACATTCGATCAGCGGCATCCTTCAGAAGCTCTTGGGATCTGGCTATAGCCTCATCTAGCGATATGGGAGCATTGACGATGGGCATAATGCTTGCTATACCGCAATCATACACCTTTTGGGCTCCTGGACCCATGCCTCCTACTATGGCAATCACCTTAATCCCTTTGGATTTGCAGCGCCTGGCTATTCCTACGGGTACCTTGCCGTACAACGATTGCCCATCAATCCTGCCCTCACCAGTTATCACAAGGTCAGCACCCTCGATCAGCTCTTCAAATCTTACATAGTCGAGGATAGTGTCGATTCCGGGCTTTAATACCGCCCCGAAAAATGCCACCAATGCAGCTCCAAGCCCACCTGCTGCGCCCGAACCAGGGACTTTGCTCATATCCATACCGGTTGTTTCCTTTATGAGCCTTTCATAGTTTTTCATCCCCGACTCCAAAATATTAAAGGTTTCTTCGGTTACTCCTTTTTGCGGACCATATACGGCGGTAGCGCCATGAGGCCCGGTAAGGGGATTGCTCACATCGCATATGACGGTGATGGTGCTCTCTTTAATGCGAGGATCTATATTATCCAAAATGATCTTTTCAATATGCTGCAGCTGCTTACCCCCAAGCCCTACTTCTTTGCCGAATCTATCCAAAAATTTAACACCCAGCGCTTGGGCAGCACCAATTCCGCCGTCATTGGTAGCACTGCCACCAATGCCTATGATGAAGTCCCGAATACCTTCATCCAGCGCCTTCCTTATGAGTTCTCCGGTGCCATAGGTGGTAGCATTCAGTGGATCCCTTTTTCCGGTTGGAATAAGTGGCAGCCCAGATGCCTGCGCCATTTCGATTACTGCCGTTTTGCCGTGGATAATGCCGTATTTGGCTTTAACGCGCATTTCGGGCAGCGGGCCCATAACCTCCACTGTCCTGTATTCGCCTTTAGCAGCTGTGACAAGGGCATCCACCGTCCCCTCGCCGCCATCGGCAATAGGCACCTTTACCACTTCCAAAGGCGAAAAGTGTCGCCTTGCCACCTCTTCCAGGTGTTCAATCACTTCCAGAGAAGAAAAACTACCTTTAAAAGAATCAGGTGCTAAGACGATCTTCAAGCTTCAGCCCCCCACTTTTTAAAAAGCTCTTTTGCCATCTTTCTAAATGGTAAGATGTTACTGCAAAGCAATTTAGCTCTTCAATCAAGCGCTCTCAAGCGAAAGGGCCACCTCCATCATGAGGGCACACTCTATCCTCTTGCGCTGCATAAGGCACGCCAGCTCGTTTGGCATGTCGATGCTTCCGTTGGTATAATACGCATTGGCATGGCACCCTCCGGAGCAAAAATATTTAGCCCAGCAATCCTTGCATTTTTCCTTTGTCAGAATATTGCACCTTTTAAACTGGTCAGACAGTCCTTTAGGGTCATCTATGCCCTTAAATACATCCCCCATTATAAACTGCGGCTGCCCAACAAATTGATGGCAGGGGTAGAAATGCCCTTCAGGCGATAC
>NZ_VSCO01000121.1:0-5408 GCF_047459465.1 Caldicoprobacter sp.
AAACAATATAGCTAATATTTTTAAAAAGATAGAGGCTAAATGCTGATAGTTTTGAAGTGTTAGCCCTTCAATCCAGTCATCCAATTCCTTGCCGATGGCAAACAAAAATTCCCTCATAATATCCATCTGCCTCCTTCATTCATTAAACGCCCTATCTATCGCTTGCTCCTGCTGCACGCCTCAACAAAAGCTTTAAATAGCGACAACATGTTTTGGTGATGCCTATACATCCGTTCAGGATGCCACTGAACTCCCACCGCGAAGGTGTGCTCTCTGGACTCGATAACCTCGATGACGCCGTCATCGCTTCGGCCGGCGATACAAAAGGGAGGAGCCACTTCTCTTACAGCTTGATGATGGAAGCTGTTTACCCGTACATGTTGCTGCCCCATTATGGAGCTTATCCTGGAGCCCAGTTCAAACCTGACCTCGTGAATGGGATACCATCCGGGCGCCGTTTGTCTATGATTTATGGTAACTTCAGATTTCAATTGGGTAGCTATATCCTGATAAAGCGTTCCACCCATAGCCACATTCATTACCTGGATACCCCTGCATATGCCCAGCACAGGCTTGTCATTTTTCATAGCCCAGGCGCAAAGCCTTATTTCCACCTCATCGCGAACTGGATTTACTTGTCCTAAAGCATAATGGGGATGCTCTCCAAAGTAACGGGGGTCTATATCTCCGCCTCCTGTAAACATGATACCGTCCAACCTTGAGGCCAAGGAATACAAATCCTCAATATCTATATATGACAACATCACGGGTAATCCTCCAGCCGCATATATGGCCTCACAATAATCGTTACGCACCTGCATCCTTTCGGCTGCCACATCGTAATCGCAGGTGATACCTATCAATGGCTTCATGTTACCTACACCCCCATTTTTTTCATAATACCTTTTTAGGCCATTTTATGCAACAGGCTTTGGCACCAGCAGTAACTCCATAGGCCTTATACAAATATATTTTATACAGATTATTTTAGCACATTTTTGGGCCACTTTTCCCCTTCTCTTATACAAAGATTTAATAACCATTATCAATTGATAATGATGAATATTATCTTTTATTCTGCATTTAAATAATTTTTCTCGATTTTATCTTATTTTTATGTTGCTTTCTTCCTCCAAATAAAATAATATATATAGTAATTCGATTCTTAGTTGAAAATGGGAGAGGTAAACCATGGAAAATGCTCGGTACCATGAGGGTCAGAAGGTTAACAGAATAGGCATCATAATAAATGTGCTGTTGACGCTACTGAAGTTGATAGCAGGATATATATCCCATAGCACTGCCATGATAGCTGATGCTGTTGAATCGGCGTCTGATATATTGACCACATCAATTGCAGCTTTAGGCCTCAAAATAGCAAATAAGCCAGCAGACCAGGAACACCCTTACGGTCACGAAAAAGCCGAGGCAATCGCGGCCAAATTCATTGCTGGGTTCCTGCTGGTAGCGGGATTGGCCATTGGCTGGAAAGCCATACAGCGCCTCACCGCAGGTGATATGGAAAAACCAGGCCTTCTTGCCCTTTATGCAGCCATCCTGACTATAGCCGTCAAAGAAATACTATTTCAGTATACCGTTTTTATTGCCAAAAAGATAAACAGTACGGCCCTCAAAGCTAACGCTTGGCATTACCGCTCGGATGCCTTGACTTCCATGATAACCCTTATAGGAATAGGAACGGCTAGACTAGGTTATGCTGCAGCTGACCCAATAGCAGCCATAGTGGGCACCTTGCTTATTTTAAAAATGGCATATGAGATATATGCAAGGTCTATCTCAGAGCTTATGGACTCGTCGGCTCCTCCAGAAGAGGTGGAAGCTATACGCCAAATCGTACTGTCGGTACCAAACGTCAAAGGCATAGACCTTTTAAAAACCCGTAGGCATGGCAACATGATATATGTGGATGTGGACATAGTTGTTGACAGTCACATAAGCGTGCAAGACGGGCATGACATAGCCAATACAGTAAGAAATGATGTAATGTCAAAATTAGGGAACGTAAAAGACGTCATGGTTCACGTAAACCCCTGTTCAGCTTGCCAGAAATGCAGCAAGTAGTGCTAAAATGAATTATCCTGGCGCTTGGCTATCACGTCTGCTAGCTCGTCAAGGCTGGTAGGGTCGATCAGCTTCTCAGCATCCTTGCCATATTTCACGAGGTTATAAAGTGGGATAAGCATATCGGCCTGACGTCCCTTTCCCTCGTTCCACACCTTTAGGTCCTCTTTTATCTCGTTAGGAGTCATATAGCTTTTTGGCCTGTATCCAAGGGCTATACAGCTAATCAGAAACCGCCTGTAAAGATACCGCACCTTCTGGTTGACACCGTGCAGGTCTTCCCATCTCGGCTCCCGCTCCATCAAGGAGGTCAGCCAGCGTTTCCACCTGCTGGTATATTCTTTACTTAAAGCCTTTAGATCGGCCACCTTTTCCTTGACATCCACATATCCCGCATCGGCTTCTACCCATTCCCCTTCCTGTATCCACCTTGCCAACAGCCTAATAAGTCCTCTTATTGCTCTGTACAACGCCACAGCAAGTGCAGCAGCCAACGCGATCACAAACGTTATAGTTAAAACATATGCCAAGCCCTCTAATAAGTAGTCAAAGATATTAGGCGCTCTAGGCTCAGCCTCGGGCAGCATATCCAACATTTCGCTATCCTGCGGTATCCCTCCCGGTTGGCTGCTCATGAATAGAAGGTTGCTTAAGAACAAGAGGATCTTGACAATTAACAAACCTATGGCTTTAACCAGCCACAACACCACTTCCTTAAGGCGGCTCAAATTGGCCACAATTCCTATCAATATGAATGTCAGGACAATCAGCAGCCTGTTATGCCGCAACAGGCCGGCTGGAAGGAAAGGCGCATCATTTTTGGATAGGGTAGCCCTTTTAAGCTGCTGTAGGTTAAATATTATAAGGCTTACGACTGTATAAATAAAACCCATCCACGCTACCAACCCCGCATAGGGATTTAGCGTTATTGAATGCTTGTAAAAAAAGTAGCCTATAAAATAAATCAGTATTCCTGTCCACAAGGCGGCAGCGGGAAAAAGCTCCTCCCATCTGCGCTCAACCAATGACATCCCTCTGAAAAGCACCACAAGCCCTGCGCTATATGAAGCCCATAGCAGCAGACCCCATCCGAAAGCGCCATATGCCAGAAGAAACGTCGCGACAAGGCCTAGGAGTACAGACATAACCTTGGGCTTCGTGTTCAAAATGCTCCTTATAAGAATTCCTACAATGTAGTACACCAGTAGAAAAGCCGACCACTTAAGCGTTATGGATGCAGGAAAAGCAAAAGCTGCTATCATCAAAATTAAAGGTAGGAAAGCAATAAATTCCACCAGTGCTTGTCCAACCCGCTTAAGAAACGCTAACGTCCGATTCTTCATGTTTTTCACTCCCCACATCCTGTTGCGGTTCCAGCCAAAGAAATTCCACTGCATTGCCGTACTCCTTCAGCTTCCTTACCTGGTTCTCCAACCTTGGGCTTAAGTAAGAGGTGATTATGAGAAAATCCATCCCTGTAACACCACTTGCCAGGTCCTGTTCCAAAAAAGTAAAGAATGTCACGCTTCTTGCTATAACCAGTTTTGCCAAAGCTTCATATATGGCAGTAAGGTGCTCCAGGCTGCACCGCGGGAAGATGCGTACCGGCTCCCCTGGCCGATCTATCAGGTAACCGTTGCTTCCGAATCCCACTTCTATTCCCCGGGAAATAACATGCTGTGCAATGGAAGCAGCATATGATATGCCCTTCTCAATCCTTTCGGGTTCGGTGACGGCATTCCACATGTCCTCAGAAATATCAACATTTAAGTATATCATCAATCTAGGGTTTGCAGTAAAATCGAGGTTATTGACCTTTATCTTGCCTGTACGGGCAGTGGCTTTCCAGTTGATGCGGTTTAAGGGGTCACCATAGGCATAATCCCTCACCCCTGCTACCACGAAAGGGTCATCCACTATCCAGCGCTTCACCGTCACATCCCCCTGCCAGCTGTGCGACGGCAAAGGTATGTCCTCCTTGGGTATGAGTTTAGGATATACCAGAAGCTGTGCTGACAGTTGAAACTCCCTTGACACTTCCTGGAATCCAAACAGATCGCCGCATGTCATGGTGACCGAATTGAGATAATAACATCCCCTCTTTAAGCACTTCACCTTGTGGCGACGGATGATTCGAGTATACGGCATAAGGCTGAACAAGCTTTTATGGAACTGCTGGTGCTGTATATCCAGGTTAAACTGCTTTTGAAATTGCAGATTTGCGCTGATCTTAGATTCTATGCGGAGCCATGGAACTGGTAACAGCTTTTCATTGGATATGACCTCAACCATTTCCACCTCTTGCCCTTCAAACACGGCTGAAGCGCTAAAATACCTATGGTATTTGAGATTTTTTAATCCCCACTTTCTAAATACCAGCCCTTGTATAATCACGATGATAACGGTTATGAATATAAACCACTGAATGGACATCATTTAACCTTCCCTTTCCCACAGCTGTTGTTCGGTGGGCACCGGAACCTGCCTTAGTATCTGATCGATGATTTCGTCCTGCCGGCCGCCTTTAGCAGCCATCACATCTCTTAAGATGAGCCTGTGCCGTAGTACCGGCTTTGCCATTGCCTTGACATCATCAGGAATGACATAATCCCTCCCCTGAAGTATCGCATATACCTGGGATGCTCTGAGGAGCGCCTGGCTTCCCCGGGGACTTACTCCCAGATGTACATCGTTGTGCTTTCGCGTCAGCTCGACGATGTTGACTATGTACCGAAGGATGTCATCACTTACAAAGACATCGACATAATCCCGTTGGGCTGTTATAATCTCTTCTCGGCTGACTACTGGAAGGATTTCGTCCAACGGGTTTCTCTCCTTAAACCTTTTTAAGATTTCAATTCCCTCGGATGTAGATGGATAGCCCATCTGGACTTTCAACAAAAAGCGATCCAGCTGTGCCTCGGGTAGTGGAAAAGTCCCCTGGATCTCTATGGGGTTTTGGGTGGCAATGACTAAAAAAGGCTGCTGTAGCTTCATGGTCTCACCGTCGATGGTGACCTGCCTTTCCTCCATGCATTCCAAAAGGCTGGACTGCGTCCTGGGCGTAGCCCTGTTTATCTCATCGGCCAGCAGTATATTGGTAAAGATCGGACCTGGCCTAAATTCAAATTCGCCAATTTTCTGATTGAAATAATTTATGCCGGTCAAGTCGCTGGGTAAAAGGTCAGGCGTAAACTGAATCCTCTTAAATGTACAGTCCAAAGACTTTGCCAGGCACTTAGCAAGCAAGGTCTTACCCATGCCCGGCACATCCTCCAAAAGCACGTGCCCCGATGAAATCAACGCCACCAGCAAAAGGTCTATTA
>NZ_VSCO01000122.1:0-5308 GCF_047459465.1 Caldicoprobacter sp.
GTTGCTGATAGTCTTTTCCACTGTGATGCTGGTGGTAAGGCGCAGAAAAGTAGAGCTTACCTCAGAAAACGTTTTGTTGGATGGTGAAGCATCGGGATCCGTGTATGACGGCGAAAGAGCGGTATCCGCCAACGAGGACGAAGCATTGGAATCCACGGATGACGCTGAAAAAGTGGGACCTTCCAACGACGATGAAGGGTCGATGCCTATGGATGAAACAGAAAAACGCGGTACGGATGATCAAGAAGCACAGGCCAGGGAAGATGCTTTGAAGGATAAAGAGCATGCTTTGCAAGAGAAACAAGTTTTACAGGATGAAGATCAAAAGGATTAGGCGGTTTGTTTTAAATGAATGCTTATTGGTGCGGTGTGGGTGCAGCAAATGCAACAAAAAAGAGAGGAAGTTCTCCTCTCTTTTTTTATTTTAAAAAATGGCATGAAAAATAAAAAAGTCGGAAAAAATAACGGATAGAAAATTGTTGGAGGTGAGGAAATGCCCGTATTGGACATCAGCATAGTGCCGATAGGCACTGGGCAGCCCAGTTTTAGCAGCTATGTAGCTCAGGCATGCAAAATCATAGAGCAGCAGGGGCTAAAATATCAGGTTACGCCTACCGGGACGGTAATAGAGGGTAACCTCGACCAGTTGATGAATATAGCCCGGCAAATTCATAGTATCCCATTTCAAATGGGAGCCGAGCGGGTTATTACCACTATGACAATTGACGAGCGACATGATTGTCCGATGGACATGGAAAAGCAAGTGCAATCGGTCAAACGAAATATTGACCAATAAATAATTTAATTAGGAAAGGGGAAATGTTGAATGGCTGAAGAGATGGGTAGGCAAAATGAGATGAACAGAAATGAAGGCGGCAGAGGCTGGTTAGGTATAATCATTCGTTTCGTAGTCGCTGCCGTGGTGTTGATGGTGACGGCGCTTTTGACTCCCGGTTTTTCCAATATAGGGTTTGGTACAGCCTTGTTGGCTGCAATCGTAATCGCCGCCATGGATTACGTTATACAAAAGCTGTTTAAGGTAGATGCCTCGCCGTTCGGACGGGGTATCGTGGGATTTCTGCTCTCGGCGCTGATCATTTACCTGGCGCAGTTCCTAGTGCCGGGAATGGAGGTCAATGTATTTGGTGCCATTGTGGCGGCTTTGATCATAGGGATTATCGATGCCATCATTCCCACACACGTTATGTGAACAACAAAGTAAAAAGCGCTAGAGATAAATACGGGAGGCCTATATAGGCCTCCCGTATTTATGTGTCAGGCAAGAGATTAAGTGAATGCAATCCATTAATACCGAAAGGCTGCTCAAAGAAACCTGCTTAATCCAGTTATCTCAACGAATAACAATAAAAATATATTGATAAACGATAAATATTTCGCTATAATCATAAAAAACTATTAATTAGGCTATATGATAAGGGGGATTTTTATGAGAAATTATTCAACAATGATATTACGTTTGGCTATCTTTATTGCAGCAGCAATAGTTCTTGCTATATGTTGTGGTGCGGCTTGGCTAGCGATAAAAACAGATCCAACTTCCGAGTATTATATTTTATCTTATGTTTTGCTTATTGGTACATGTACTGCAGCAATACCATGTTTTGTTGCCTTATATCAATCTTATAAGTTATTAGGCTATATTGACACTGATCGTGCTTTCTCCGAATTATCATTAAAGGCATTGGAGATTATCAAGAATTCAGCCCTTATAGAGTTTTTCATTTGCGCACTGGGAGGCATACCTTTTTTCTACGTAGTGGCAAAAAAAGAAGATGCTCCGGGCTTAGTGATTATCGGGATGGCAATAGCAGGTGTAGCATTTATAATTTCCGTGTTTGCCTCTGTCCTTAGCAAGCTTTTAAAGGAGGCCATTGTTATAAAATCAGAAAACGACTTAACGATCTGAGGTGAAGTCAATATGCCAATTATAGTTAATCTCGATGTCATGCTTGCTAAAAGGAAAATGAGTCTTACAGAGCTTTCGGAGAAAATTGGAATAACGATGGCAAATCTTTCTATATTAAAAAACGGAAAGGCAAAAGCTATTCGGTTTTCAACTTTAGAGGCCATATGTAAAGCATTGGACTGCCAACCAGGAGATATTTTGGAATATAGAAGTGATGATGACATTTCTAAATGAGAAATAAGATTGTACCCTTCCAAACCACCGAAACCAGGGGAGGCGTTACATTAATGTATGACATAGTTATTGTAGGGGCAGGACCTGCAGGAGCTAACCTTGCTCGATTAATTGGAGATAAATATAAAATTTTATTGATAGATAAACGAGATCTGGGGAACTATAATCCCAAACAGCGTATACATAAATGCTGCGGGGGCTTACTAGCACCCGATGCACAGAAAATGATTGCCAAACTGGGGTTAGGGGTACCTAAAGATGTCCTGGTAGATCCTCAGCTTTTTGCCGTAAGAGCTATTGATTTAACCAATAATCTGGAAAGGTTATATCAGAGATTCTATTACAATATGGATAGAGAAAAATTTGACAGATGGATGGTTTCCCTAATACCAGATAGCGTTGATAAAAAGTTCAACTCTTTTTTCAAAGGTTTTGTTAAAATACAAGGCGGGTATGAAATAAGATATATCACTAATGGGCAAGAGGAAACTGCAAAGACAAGAATCATAGTGGGAGCTGATGGGGCTTCTTCTAAATTGAGGAAAATTATTGGTAAGGATGTAGGTATTCCCGAAAAGTATATCGCCATCCAAGAGTGGTTTGAGTGTTCACATCCAATGCCTTATTTTATAGCAATTTTTGATGAGGAAATTACCGATTTCTATTCTTGGTTAATACCAAAAGATAATTATCTGTTATTAGGTTCGGCCCTTAGGCTTAGAGATAATTTCAGGGAAAAATATAATGTGTTGAAAAGAAAATTAACACAGTTGGGCTTTAATTTTGGTGATAAGATAAAAATGGAGAGTGCCTATATATACAGACCTAAGAAGGTATCGCAGTTTTATGTAGGAATGGATGGTGTAACGCTTATTGGAGAAGCGGCAGGCGCTATTAGTCCCAGCTCTGCGGAAGGAATAAGCTATGCATTAAAAAGCTCTTTGTACTTGGCACAGAGCCTTGAAAAGGGAATAGATGGGTATTTTGATAGATACAAAAATATGGTGAAGGACATCAAGTTAAATTTATTTATCAAAAATTTAAAATGCCCGGCTATGTATAACCCACTGGTTAGGAAATTAGTTATGGTATCAGGTGTAAGATGTATCAAGTAGTGAGATGATTCATTGATAGGGGGCCTAAAAAATATTGGAACCATTATGCGGTTTTATACGTCAAATAGAGTGATAAAATAAGCTTGGCGGAAAGGGGTAAGGCGGATTGAAGGGTTTGAAGGGATCCAAAAAGATTTTTGTTCTCTGTGCCATTTTCGTTGCGATCGTAAGCTGCACCGCTTTATTGATAAAAGCTATTGCGGCAGATGCCGAGTCCAAGAAGGTGCCCATCGATGCCTCGCTAGAGCAGGTTGATGAAATCAAAGACGGATCGCGATTTACCTGCGAAGCAGTTAATGTACCCTCGTCCGACGCGAGGGAAGACATTATCCAGGATGAACTGGAGGTCAAGCTGCTGCTGGATGCCTTCGGGAAAAATCTCCAAAAAGTCTTTCTTTTAGCCCCCGAAGATGTGGTTGCTGCAAGCATTGAGGAGAATTATGGCGATTATGTGACGCCCGAGCTGCTGCAAAAGTGGCAGGCTGATCCACAAAGCGCTCCTGGCCGTTTGGTTTCCAGCCCATGGCCCGATCGCATCGATATATTGAGCATAGAAATGCTCGATGAGAACCAGTACCTGGTATACGGGGAGATCATCGAGGTTACCAGCGTTGAGCTGGAAAAGGGAGGGGCTGCAGCAAAGTGGCCTGTCACCATTACGGTACGGAAGGTAGACGGCCGCTGGCTTATCAGCGACGTGACGCTTGGCGAATACCTGGAGCGCGGTTGATTCTGCCGTCTATGAAAATACTCGTTGGGCGATTGATTCTGTCGTCTATGAAAATACCCGTTTATGGCTTTTGCTTCGACAGTCATCTTTGACCGTCTAAAAATATCAAACGCATTTGATACTGCTGTTAAACCAGACAATCAGATCGTATTAAGATGATGGTCGCCAGTTGAGGAAGAAGACCTTCTTAATTGGCGACATTTTGTTTTATAATATTTTTATATGTGTGGAGCGATTATCATTGAAGAGGGTCATTAGTAAATAGGGGTGTGTTGGAGGTACCCCAAAGAGGATTATTATGCCTGGATTTTATGGGGAGGGTGATACACAAGATGAAAAGTGATAGCGAGCTCGGGCAAGAGTGGGTGGCTCTAGCGCCCAGGTGGATCAAAAAGGTCAGAGAAGACGGAGACCCTGTGCGCAACGGACTGCTCGATTCGGTAATGCTTGATGCATGCGGTAACGTTGAAGGGATGAGCATCCTGGACTGTGGATGTGGAGAAGGCCGTTTCTGCAGGATGCTAGTTGAGCGTGGAGCTAAATATGTACTGGGATTGGATCTTTGCGAATTGATGATTGAAGCCGCACTAGAACTGAAATCCGAGCGGGATGACTATCGCGTGCAGGATGTACAAGATCTTAGCTTTATTGAAAGCGAAACTTTTGACCTTGTGGTCTCATATCTAAATCAATGTGACCTGCCCAGGTTTGAGGCTAATAACAGAGAAGTGTTTCGGGTATTAAAGAGGGGTGGCAGATTTATAGTTGCCAATGTACATCCAATGAGGTCTGCGTCCGGAAAATGGTATCGAAACGCTGATGGGGATAAGTTACATGTAATGCTGGACAATTACTTTGATGAAGGAGAACGCCATTGGGAGATGTTGGGAGTCAAGTTTACCAATTTCCATCGTTCACTATCCACTTACATAAACAATTTCATTGAGACCGGCTTTGTTTTAAAAAGGATTATAGAGCCAACCGTTACCATGGAGCAGTTAAATGTATATCCGGAGCTAGAAGATGAACTCCGGGTACCAAACTTCATCGTTTATATTTTGCAGAAGCCTTGATGTAACGCTTGAATTATCGCATAACTCGAAAATCTCTCGTAATTAATTCGGCGCCGGAGGTCAGTAGCCCAAAAGTGTGGGGAAAAATGTGGGAAAATCGTATGTGTAGGAAAAATAAAAACCCTGCCATGCTTGATATTGCAGGGTTTTGGTGCGCCCAGAGGGACTCGAACCCCCGACCTCCAGATTCGAAGTCTGTCACTCTATCCAGCTGAGCTATGGGCGCATG
>NZ_VSCO01000013.1:0-22871 GCF_047459465.1 Caldicoprobacter sp.
TGGGCTAATATAATAATGCAAGCTATGAGACGGGGCGTTAACTCAACTGGTAGAGTGCCATCTTGACGTGGTGGAAGTTACAGGTTCGAGTCCTGTACGCCCCACCAATAAGAGGGAGAGAAGAAATCTCCCTCTTAATTTTTTATCTCAAAGAGGAGCGCTTGATTTAATTTAGAGGTAGTGCAAACGCTCGATTATATGTGGTATAATTTCTATTGGAAGTTAAAAGATTATCAACCGTAACACTTTGGTGTAGGGGAGGGTTCTCGTGTGTACAGAGAGGAGGACTTACAGCAAACTGGGAAACAGTTGAAGAAGGTAATCCTTGTGATGAGCGCCGTTTTGGTTGCCTTTCTTGCCATTTCAATTGCATTGGCCAGTCTGGTCAACAACACTTTAGGCTTGATAGTACTGCTGATCGGGATATGCCTCGATATTTTCATTTGGGGCGTATACGGCAGCCAGATATTGGCATATTATAGATTCCTCAGGGATATGTTTACCGGACGGCAGAGGGTTGAATCGGGTGTGGTGAAAAGGGTGGGTAACCAGCCTGTTTATAAGGACAACAAGCTGTACTATTATGAAGTTTTAATTGAGAATGATGGAGTGGAACGGATTTTGCTTGTAGATGCCAATAAGCCTTTGCCTGATATACAGGTGGGGCAAAAATACGAGTTTAAAGTTTTCCAGAATTTTGTGATAGATATCTCAAGCGAAGCTGCTGTATAAAAAATTGAGGAGCGTAGCGCTCCTTTTTATTTATCAGTCGCCATCAACGATTTGGCTGGTATACCCCAACACGTTGCCATCTTGGTCCAGGTATACCGTAAAGCATTTGTTATATTCGGGGGATGGGGGCTTCGAGGGAGGATAAAACACTATCTTTAAATAATCTCCTTTGTAAGTTATACGGTTACCTTTTGGATCTGTGCATATTACCGTCTTGTTGTCACAGTGGTGAATGGATATTTCGGTTTCTTGAAATGCTACTTTTTCACCAAGAGCTTTAAGGCGATCTGTGGCTCTTTTTATGATTTCTAGGTCTGTCATGAACATTATGGCCGAATATCCCTCTTGTGCTTCATGGCTATAATCATCATCGGTATGGGATACATCCATGGCAAGGAGCTGCTCGGCACTACATCCAATCATAAAGGCAGCGAGAAAAAGCATGAGGGGGATTACGCATTTCCCTTTCTTCATCTTTATCATCTCCCCGTTAGATTTTCTTTTTAATTCTATGCATCATATTGATAAAATAGAAATGATCTCGATGATATATGTGCAGATCAAAAATAATTAAAGAAAAGTACGGATGGCAGAGGTGTTGATGAAGGCGTGCTTTAGCAATCCCAGTTACAGCTAGTTAAACAATAAGGATGAATTTATAGGTTTTGCAGCAAAAACATGGCGAGTATTCCCACCATAACGGTGAGGAATAAATTTTTGGTCTTGATTGCTACAAAAAAGCAAGGTATGGAAGCTATAAAGGCGTTGTTATCAAGCCCAATAGAAAGCTCGCCCTGCGGTGCCAGGATGGCAGGAGCCAGCAACGCAGACAGCACGGCTACTGGTATAAACTGTAGCCACTTCAAAAACAGCGGTGGTAGATTTACTTTTGATAGCAGCACCATGGGTAGTATCCTGGGTAAATAGGTAACTACGCTCATTCCGATGATGATAAGGATAACTTTTTGTTCCATAGATCAGCGCTCACCCCTATCGTTGCAGCTAATATGGTGGATATGATGACATTCCAGCTACCTCCTGACATTGTTGTTATGAGTAGGGAAAAAGCTGCTGAGCATATGGCTACAAGCACATCCCTTTTGTCCTTTATCTGTATGCACAGCAAGGCTATAAACATGGCCGATAGGGCATAGTCCATGCCCCAGCGAGTGGGATCAGGTATCAGATTGCCAAGCATGCCGCCCATAACCGTGCTGATTACCCACGTAGCATAGCAGCTTGTGTGTAATCCCATAAAGAAATAGGCGGAAGGTTCGTGTTCCTTTAGATGGGTGATATCTAGGGCATAGGTTTCATCTGTCAGGCCAAAGGATATAAGGGCCTGGATGATTGAAGGCACTTTTCTGAAATAAGGCGATAATGAAGCGCTCATGAGCATATGCCTTAAGTTTACCAGAAATACCGTAAAAATTACCGAGGCAGCATTGATGCCGGAGGCTATCATGGCTGTGGCGATAAACTGGGAGGCGCCGGCGTATACCATAGATGACATCATGAATATCTCGAAAATCGATAGCCCTTGTTGGCTCGCCAGTATCCCAAATGCCATACCAATGGGGATATAACCTAGTACAACTGGAACGGATTTCTTAATGCCGGTTACAAAATTGCTGTCTGTCATAGGTCCTCCCTCGGTTGAAAAGGAAATTTTATCATAGTGTACACAAAAAAGCTGTTCAGGTCAAGCTCAAATGCTTTTTATTAGAACTTCATAAACGGATTATACAAATTGGCTCTTGCGCTGCCTTTGATATATATAAACCATTTAGCTGTTTGATGAGATCGACTGAAGTTAAACAATTTCATATTGATTTTTATGACTACTTGTAGTAAAAGTAAAAAAGAAGGGTGTATTTGCTATATATGAAGATGTTCCTATAATTTATGGTTGTTAGTTATATCGGTTATATTACCATGTTAGCGGCTTGTGATAAGGAAGAATAACTGCACTTGTTCGTGTAAGGGAAGGGAAATGAGGTTTTTAATGTGTTAAAGTTGTTATATTTTTGATGGTAGCGGTATTTTGTGTTCCCGGTTCAGGTAAATAGGCGGATATCATGATGGCAGTTGGTTAATATATAAAAATGAGGTAGATATGAGAATGAGAATCCTACAATCTGTATTTGTTGCCCTGCTTATCGCAATTTTAGCAATTAACTTAGTAGCGATGGGGTTCAGCTTTAGTATGAGGCTCACTTTTTTGCGCCTTAAGTTTTACGATGATGTCTTTCAAAAGGCTCAATTTTACGGCCAGATCAGGCAGTGGCTTTTTAGTAGGGTGAATGCTGAACTGCCCAATGGCCATGAAGCCCTTCCTTACCTGGAAAAGGCCATGACTGAAGATTGGCTTAGGGAAGAAGTACTATTATTGGGTGGAAGCTTGTTCAATTTTTTAAAAGGGCAAACCGATCAGCTGCCAGTTATACCGCTGTATAAATTGTTTGATCGTCTGGATGATTATATGACACCGGCCCAGTTTGAAAACAGGGATAAGGTGATCAATTACTGGTTTGGTCCGATACCGGAACGTGTACGCTTCCAGGACATCTTATCGGTGGAGTTTTTCTGGGTTGTTCGTCAATCTGTGATATTTTTTAAATGGTTACCGTGGGGAACCGTCGGCATATTTTTGATTCTCACCGGGATTTTAATAGCAGTTGTCAGGGGAGTGAAACAGTCGTTGATTTGGGTAGGTGCCTCAATGGCGTCAGCGGGAGGCGTGATGTTGGAACTGTCGCTGGCTGGCAGGTGGATATTATTAGGCAACGGCATCATATCCCAGCTGGCATCAAGCGTTGCATTTCTCAATTTCCCTTCCCACGCCATCGAATTGTTAGTGAAAACTTGTTTGGAGCATTTCTTATGGAGAATTGATTTAATAGCCTTATTGCTGTTGCTAATAGGAGCCGGTCTTATAACCTTCTGCGATTTTAACAGGAAATTGGTCGTTATAAAATAAAATTTTTAAATTTTTTAGAAGGAATAAAGGAGATGATATAGAATATATACTTATGAAAACGATTGTACAAACCTTTGCAAAAAGGAGGTAAACTATTGTGGGTTTACATGAAAAGTTTAAACTGAAGAGCATGGAGGACCTATCCAATAAGATAGAGGCGTTGGGGATACATATCCCCGTATCCGCTGATATCGATGTATTGAAACAGCCTGTCAAATTGGGGGATAAGGTCGTTCCAAATTCCATTGCCATACAGCCCATGGAGGGTTGTGACGGCACACCGGCCGGTGAGCCGGATGAGCTAACTTTTAGGCGTTATCGCAGGTTTGCGTCCGGAGGAGCCGGCCTCATATGGATCGAGGCAACCGCCGTTGTACACGAGGGAAGGGCCAATCCGAGACAGCTTTATTTGTGCCGCAAGAATAAGGACGGGTTTGCACGGCTCCTAGATACCATAATGGAAGCTGCAAAAGAACAGTTTGGGCCCAACTATCGCCCCTATACCGTTGTTCAGCTCACCCATTCGGGGCGATACAGCAAACCCGAGGGAAAACCAGCTCCCATAATTGCTGCCAGAAATCCGTATCTAGACCCCTATCTTCCAGATGAATATTCCGTGATTTCGGATGAGCAATTGGAGGAGCTGGAGGATAGGTTTGTCGAAGCGGCTGAACTAGCCAGCGAAATTGGCTTTGATGCCGTGGATATAAAGAGCTGCCACAGGTATTTGAACTCGGAGCTTCTATCGGCGTTTACCCGGGAAGGCAAATACGGAGGGAGCTTTGATAACCGGACTCGTTTTCTCATAAATATAATTGACAAGATCAAACAGCGTTTGGGCGATGCCATCGATGTTACCCTTAGGCTCAATGCCTATGATGCCATACCTTATCCTTACGGATGGGGAGTGGATAAAGAGAATTATAGAAAGCCTGACCTGACCGAGCCGATACAGCTGGTCAAAATTCTGCGCGATAAAGGCGTCAAGATGGTCAATATAACTTGTGGCAATCCCTATTATAATCCCCATATCAATAGGCCGTACGATAGCGGTCCTTATATGCCGCCTGAGCATCCGCTTGAGGGTGTAGCTAGGATGCTAGGCGTTGCAAAGGCCATTCAGGAAAGCGTACCCGATATGGTTGTCCTGTCTTCGGGACTGACATGGCTTCGCCATCTATCGCCCTATGTAGCTGCTGGAGGCATTAAGGAAGGGTGGTTTAAGATAGCGGGGTTTGGGAGAATGGCATTTGCTTATCCCGATTTCGCAAGGGACCTCTTCGAGAAAGGGGCATTAAATGAGAAGAAATGCTGCATCGCCTGCGGTAAGTGTTCGGAGATAATGAGGGATGGCGGCAAAGCCGGCTGCGTCATAAGGGATGCTGAAATTTACGCTCCCATATACAAAGCAGGAAGAGAAGGCAAACCTCCTATCCAGAGCGACAGGCTAGCCGAACATGTGTAAGAATTCATGTACAGGAGGGGTGTGATGCGGTGTGAAGCGTTTTAAGTGCGATGTATTGGTTGTAGGCGGAGGAGGGGCGGCGCTAAGAGCTGCAATTGCAGCCAGAGAACTTGACCCTGAATGCAGGGTTATACTGGTCACAAAAGGGAAATTGGGCACCACGGGTACCACTGCCAATTCGTGTTCGGATAGGATGGCTTTCCATGCTACGCTGCCCCATACCGAACCGGTAGGGGAGGACGCGTGGAAGTATCACGCCGACGATATCTATAGGCTGGGCGGAAAGGTTTCTGATTACGACCTGGCGGTTATACTGGCGAAAAGATCCTGCGAAGCCTTTGAGTATTTGGATTCTCTCGGTGTGCCTTTTGTAAAGAAGGACGGCAAGGCTCACCAGTTTGTCACCGATGGTTCCAAATACGCTAGAGCCTGCTATACCGGTCCCAAGACGGCTATCCATATTGAACAGGCTCTGGTCAGAAGAGCCAGGGAGCTCAACATCGAGGTTGTTGAAAACAGCATGGTAGTGAGCCTCCTGGTGGAGGACGGTGAGGTAGTAGGTGCCATCGGTGTTGACGAGGCTGATGAGGTGCTCTTCTTTGATACGCCTGCCGTTGTGCTGGGTACAGGCGGTGGGGGAGAAGTTTTTGAGTACAACGTATATCCGCCTGGTGCAACAGGCGATGGGTATGCCATGGCGCTGCGTGCCGGCGCCTCCCTGGTAAACATGGAGTTCATACAAATTGGCTTATCGTCTGTAAAGACCAAGTTAGCATGTTCCGGAAGCCTCATGAGGGCGGTACCGCGCTTTGTAAACGACCTTGGCGAGGAGTTCCTGATCAAATATTTTCCTGAGGGTACTTCGTGGATGGAGATACACAACGTCGTATTTGAGAAAGGTGCGAGCTGGCCTGTATCATGCGAGCATGCCTCCAGCCAGATAGATATTGCCGTATTTAAGGAGATAATGAAGGGGCGACGTGTGTATCTTGACTTTTCCGCCAATCCGCAGGGTTTCCAGTTTGGCCAGTTGAAAGCTGAAAATCGCCATCGCTACGCGCAAGAGGTTAACAATCCCATATCCGATGATCAGCGGGAAAGCAGCCCATTGGCGCGCCTTAAGGAGATCAATCCAGCCTCTATACAATGGCTTAAAGACAACGGAATTGACCTTGAGAAGGGCGAAATGATAGAGATAGTACCGGCTGGACAGCATTTCCAGGGCGGCGTCAAGATAAGGGAAAAGGGCAATACCGAGGTGAGGGGGTTGTTTGCCGCTGGAGAGTGCGCTGGCGGGCAGCATGGTGCCAACCGACCTGGAGGCAATGCCCTTTTAGACTGTCAGGTGTTTGGCAAAATAGCCGGCGAGGAAGCGGTGCGCTACGCCAAGTCGGCTTTGATGAGCAAAAAGGCAATTACGGAGGAGATGTGGAGCGGTCTACAGAAGGAAGAGCTTATTTTTAAGCACGATGGCGCGAATAGTGCTGCCAAAGTTGGAAAGAGCATCTATGCTTCCGAGCTTAAGGGGGAAATTCAAAGGTTGATGACACGGTATGTTTCCGTAGTGCGCACCTATGAGGGGCTTTCCAAGGCGTGGCAGCGCTTGACGGAGCTGGAGCAGTACCAGGTGAAGCGAGGAGATCTTAGCCTCATAGAGTATTACGAATGCCTCAACCTTTTGTTGGTGGCCAAGGCCATGGTCCTGGCGTGCATGCAGCGCCGCGAGAGCAGGGGTCCGCATCTCTTCTTCCAGTCGGAGGATGATTTGAGACCCTTGCCCGGCAGTCCAGATTACGAGAAGTACTTCGTCATAAGATACAAAGGCGATGAACTTGTAGCCGAGGCTCATGAACCTGTAAGACCAAATGATAGCTGGAGGTAAGGGCATTTGGCAACCATAAAGGATGTAGCAAAAAGAGCTGGCGTATCGCCCAGCACCGTATCACGGGCGTTGAGCGGGAAGGTACCGGTTGACCAGGAGACGCGAAAGAGGGTCATGGAGGCCGTGCGCGCCCTCAACTATAAGCCAAATATCCTGGCCAAGGGTTTGAAAGAAGGCAGAACCAACACCATAGCCCTCATCGTACCTAATATATCCAACCCTGTGTTCCCGGCGGTAGCACGGGGTGTGGAGGATGTGGCCAGGAAACACGGCTTTACCGTGATACTTTGTAATACCGATGAGGACATCGAGGCCGAAAAGGATTACGTCGAAAAGCTGCAAAAGCGGTGGGTAGATGGATTCATATTTGCCACTGCTAGGGAGGAGAGCCATCACATACTCCAGCTCAAAGAGAATGGCTTTCCGGTGGTGCTGGTGGTGCGGCATATGGGGCAAGCTGTGGATGCGGTGGTAATAGACAATTATAGGTCATCCTTCGAGGCCGTTAAATACCTGCTCGATACAGGGCATAGGAAGATATGCATAGTAAGCGGCGATACCAGCTTGACGCTGTACAAGGAGCGTCTCGAAGGTTACAAGCATGCTCTTCAGGCCGCTGGATTGCTCATTATGCCGGAGCTGGTGCTGGATGTAGCCGGCCGAGATGATACCGGCTATGAAGCCATTATGGCTCTGTTAAAGAAGGGAATACTGCCCGATGCGGTATTTGCCACCAGCGACCCCAGGGCAATCAGCGCCATAAGGGCTATAAAAGACTGCGGTCTGAGCGTGCCCGACGATGTATCGGTAGTGGGGTTCGATGACCTGGATATAAGCCCTTTTCTGGATCCGCCCCTTACCACAGTTTCTCAGCCGCTGTATGAAATGGGAGCCAGGGCGGCACGCAGGCTTATCGATATGATCAATGGCGAAAAGCATGAACAGCCTAAAGTTGAGCTTGTGAAGGCCAATTTGGTGATAAGGAAATCGGTCAAAGTGCGAAGCGTTGATTAGACCATATTTTTTAATGAAGAAAGGGATGGTGTACATGAAGAGCAAGGCTATGGTTTTAACGGCGTTTAATAAGCCGCTGGAGCTTCAGGAGTTTACCATACCAGCCCTTGAGGAGGGACAGGTACTGGTTAAGCTTAAAGCTGCTGGGGTATGCGGTTCAGATGTACACATGTGGAAGGGTGAGGACCCCAGGACTCCCCTTCCCATTATCTTAGGCCATGAAGGGGTAGGTATAGTCGTCGAAATTAAAGGTGAAAAGCGCACCGTCGATGGTCTACCCTTGAAGGAAGGGGACTTCATCCTGTGGAACAGAGGTATCACCTGTAACCAGTGTTTTGCCTGCAAGGTTTTAAGGGAACCATCGTTATGCCAACATAGGAAGGTATATGGCATCAATATGTCCTGCAGCACACCGCCATATTTAAACGGCTGCTATTCTGAATATATCGTACTCAATCGCAATACCGATATATTTAAACTTCCTCAAGATGTAGACCCCGCCGTGGTGGTTTCGGCTTCATGTTCGGGTGCTACCATAGCCCACGCGTTTGATATGATCCAGCAAGCGGTGGGCGATACGGTGGTGGTACAGGGCCCCGGACCGTTGGGAATATATGCGGTGGCCTTTGCCAAGAAGCTTGGAGCTTCTAAAGTAGTGGTAATAGGTGGGTCGTCTTCACGCCTCAACATATGCAAGGAGATGGGAGCCATTACCCTTGACCGCCATTCTACTACGGTGGAGCAAAGAAGGGAGTTTATCATGGACATGACCGGCGGACGGGGAGCAGATGTGGTGGTTGAGGCCGTAGGTTCTCAAGGCGTGGTGGAAGAAGGTATAAAGCTATTGAGGAGCGGCGGTACTTATCTTTCAACCGGTTTTGCTCAGCCCGCTGGCCTGGAACAGGTTGATTTTTATTATGACGTAGTGAGGAAGAACATCAGGATTCAGGGGGTATGGGTAAGCGATACCAGGCACACCTGGCAAGCCCTTAACCTGGTGCTTGAAAACCCTGAAGCCTTCAGCAAGATGATCACCCACAGGTTTAAGCTGACCGAGGCCAATGAGGCTCTCAATGCCATGGCCACCAGACGGGCTTTAAAAGCGGTGCTCGAGATGTAGCGGCATTTTTCAATTCCAACCTTTGCATGTATTCAGGTGTAGAAAATCGTCAATAATTATTTATAGAAAAAAAACGGCAATACTTACATGCAAAGGGGAATTGGAATGCCAAATTTAGAAGAGATAAAGCAACACGCTAAAGAGATTGCTAAAAGCCATAAAGTAAAAAAAGGTGCAGCGTTGTCCCGTAATGTATTTCCCAGAATTGATGAGGATATCGAGGTATTGTTTAAGGCTTATAAGATTACAAACGAAGTGGTGAAAAACAAAGGATATATTGTTCCTGCAGCCGAATGGCTGCTGGACAATTTCTACATGATCGAGGAACACATAAAGGATATTAAACACAGTATAAAGCAGGACTATTATCGTGAGCTTCCTATACTGGAGACCGGGGAACTTAAGGGATTGCCAAGAGTGTACGCACTGGTTAAAGAGATGCTTTCTTATACCGATGCCAGCCTGAGCGATGAAGAGCTCAAGGCATTCATAAGCGGATACCAGTTGGTTACCCCCCTTACCAGCCGTGAACTCTGGGTAATCCCTACAATGATACGTATAGCACTGATAAAGAAAATCCGGGAAATATCCGTACATATAGTGGAATCGCAAAACTTAAAGAGGGAAGCCGAAAAGTGGGCTGAACGCTTGCTAGCGGCACTGGAAAGCACCGAGGAAGACATATACCGGGTCATTTCTGAGCACGATAGCCAAATCGGCACCATGGTCCCGGCTTATGCAGAAAGATTGCTAAAGCGTTTGAGGGAACAGGGCAGCGAAGCTGCCCCTATCATTAGATGGATAGATGGCAAGCTGGCGCTCCAGGGCACCAATGCCGAGGAAATCATACAGCAGGAGCATCAGCAGGAGGCGGCATATAAGGTATCAATAGGGAATGCCATCACAACCCTGCGCTTCTTGGCGGGGATTAAATGGGAAGAGCTTTTTGAGGAATTAAGCGTAGTAGAGCAGACGCTGCGCCAGGATCCCGAGGGAGTTTATGGACAGATGGAGTTTGCTTCCAGGGAGTTTTACCGCCGTCAGGTTGAAGAGCTGGCCAAAGAGGCCGGTGTCAGCGAATGGGAAGTGGCACAGGCGGCTGTGGATTGTGCCCGTGAATTTGGGAACAATCCCGATGCTGAAGCACGACACAGGCATGTGGGGTACTACCTCATTGGTAGGGGTAGGAAACAGCTGGAAGCAAGGCTTAACATTAAGAAAAGCGTTGTCAAAAAGCTGAAGCAGGGGATAGTTGATCATCCTTATGGTTTTTACTTCGGTTCAATCTTGTTGGTTACGGCGGGGTTGCTGGCACTGCTGTGTTTTATTCTATTTAGATATAGTGACATAACGGGCTTTTGGAGTTTGCTGCTAGCCATGCTGGTGGCTGCCATTCCAATTATCAGCTTATCCATCGGTATTGTTCACTGGGCTATAACTAGAATACTGCCGCCATGCCATCTACCCAAATTGGAGTTTAAGGATGGCATACCGCCGGAATACCGCACCCTGGTGATAATCCCTACCCTGTTGTCTAGCGAAAAGAGGGTTAAGGAACTGGTACAGCAGATGGAGGTTTTCTACCTCGCCAACCATGAGAAAAACCTCCATTTTGCACTGGTAGGCGACTTTAAAGACTCTCCCAATCCAACGGAACCCCAGGACGAAAAGATAGTTGAAACGGCTATAAAAGCCATCGAAGAGTTAAACGCCCGGTATAGCGATGAAAGGAAGGATATATTCTTTTATTTTCACCGTTTAAGGCAGTGGAATCCTGCCCAAAAAACCTGGATGGGTTGGGAGCGCAAGAGAGGGGCTATCATTGAGCTCAACCGCCTCTTAAAGGGGAGAGATGATACCACCTATTACATAAAGGTAGGGGATCTTTCGGCTTTAAAGTCGGTCAAGTACGTCATTACATTGGATGCCGATACCCAGCTGCCCAGGGATGCAGCAAAACGCCTGGTGGGCACCATGGCGCATCCACTTAACCGCCCGCGGCTGAATCCATTTACACCCAGGGTCGAAGAAGGCCACGGGCTACTTCAGCCCAGGATAGGGGTGGCTGTGGATAGCGCCAGCCGCTCCTTTTTTGCTTTAATATTCTCGGGACAAACCGGCATTGACCCCTATACTACGGCGGTTTCGGATGTGTACCAAGATCTCTTTGGCGAAGGAATATTTACAGGTAAGGGAATTTACG
Source organism: Caldicoprobacter sp. (assembly GCF_047459465.1). NCBI lineage: Bacteria > Bacillati > Bacillota > Clostridia > Caldicoprobacterales > Caldicoprobacteraceae > Caldicoprobacter > Caldicoprobacter sp. The sequence continues at coordinate 11,397 of NZ_VSCO01000013.1, forward strand.
ACTTGGATGCCTTTTACAGCGTATTGGATCAGGCCATTCCCGAAAACGCCGTCCTAAGCCACGATTTGCTTGAAGGCTCTTATTTAAGAGCCGGATTGGTGACCGATATAGAATTGATAGACGGATATCCATCCCATTACGTAGCTTATGCCATGAGGCTGCATCGCTGGGTTCGTGGCGATTGGCAGCTCATTCCGTGGCTGTTCTCCCGCGTAAAAGACGCAAGAGCAAATATGGCGATAAATCCCCTTAATGCTATATCTAAATGGAAAATACTGGATAATATGAGGCGCAGCCTGCTGCAGCCCGCCATATTCCTCACCCTGATGCTGGGCATGACGGTGTTACCGGGGCCGGTATGGTTGTGGGTAAGCCTTGGGGTACTTACGCTGGCTTTTCCGCTGGTGATGGACGTCATAGGCAACTTTTTGTCAGGGGGCGATGGGGCTGGTTCGTCGACAAAGCTGGCCGATGCCCTGTTTGGTGCCAGAAGCCTTACATGGCAGATTGCGTTGTCGTTTGTATTTCTGGCCCATCAAGCCTATCTCATGGCCGATGCCATAGTGCGTACCATCATAAGGGTGGCTTTTACCCATAAGAATATGTTGGAGTGGGTGACCGCGGCAGATGCCGAACGAAGCTTTAGAGGGCAGCTTTCCGATTTTTGGAGGAAGATGTGGCCTGGGATAGCGGTTGCAGCTTTCTTCCTCGGCTGGGTTGCCTTTTTTAACCCTGCGCTATGGGCTGGAGCTACGGCTTTGTCGATATTATGGGGGTTGTCCCCGTGGATAGCCTATCGTATAAGTCGGCCGAAACAAAAGAAGGTTCCCAATCTCTCGCAGGAACAGATTTTGAAGCTGAGGCTTATTGCCAGAAAGACATGGCGCTTTTTTGAGGATTTCGTTGGCCCGGAGGATAACTGGCTGCCGCCCGATAATTATCAAGAGGACCCGCCCGTTGGCGTTGCGCACAGAACATCGCCCACCAACATCGGTTTATACCTCATGTCCATTCTGGCGGCGCGCGATCTGGGCTATATAGGCACTTTGGAGGCTATCGAGAGGCTTGAACGTACCATTTCAACCATCGAGAGGATGGAAAAGGCTGAAGGCCATCTGTATAACTGGTACAACACCAAAACTTTAGAACCGCTTAAACCCCGTATCATATCATCGGTTGATAGCGGCAATCTGGTGGGCTACCTTATTGTCATCAAACAGGGCCTTGAAGACTTTTTAAGAAAACCGCTTGTAGGTAAGGAGATGTTGGAAGGCCTAAGAGATACGCTTATGCTCTACCAGCATAAAGGAAATGAATTACTTGATAAGGCACTGGCAGAAAACGGGGTTACGCTTACCGGCTGGAGGGCCCTGCTTGATGATATGAAGCATGAGAAGGGCAGCATTAATAGATATATTGGTTTTTATCTGCAGGAGCTGGATTGCCTTGTGCCATGGGTATCAATGCTATGCAGCGTTCCTAAAGAGCTGAAGGACGAGCAAGGGGGATATGCTGAGACTGCCCAAAAATTCAGCTACCTGATAAGGCAGCTCGATGGCGAATTTTCGGTGAAATGGCTGCTGGATAACTATTCCCTAGTTTTGGATATTCTATCAGAAGCCATGCAGTCTCTATATGAAGAAGGACATACAGATGAAAAAGCTCGAAAGCTCATGAACTGGCTTAAGGATTTTGAGCTGGCCCTGGCCAAGTCACATGCTGCTGCCAAGGATTTAGCACAGCGCTGCAGTCGATTAAGCTGCAGAATTGACCAGTTGGTCCGCAATACCAACTTCCGAGTGGTATATGATTCTAACCTAGAGCTGTTCTCTGTGGGGTACGATGTGGAAAAGGGCAAGCTCATAAAGAGCTATTATGACCTTCTGGCGTCCGAGGCTAGGCAGGCCAGCTTTATAGCCATAGCAAAGGGTGACGTGCCGCAAAAACACTGGTTCCGTTTGGGCAGGCCTTTAACTATGGTAGGGGATTACAAGGTTCTGCTGTCTTGGAGCGGTACCATGTTCGAGTACATGATGCCACTTTTGATAATGAAAAACTACGATTACACCCTATTGGATGAGACGTATACAGCAGCGGTGGAGGCTCAGATTCAATATGGAGAGCAGCGCCATATACCGTGGGGAGTATCGGAATCGGCCTTTTATGCCTTTGACCTGCATCTCAATTACCAGTATAAGGCCTTTGGTGTACCCAAACTGGGGCTAAAACGGGGGCTCATAAATGACATAGTCATTGCCCCCTATGCCACCCTTTTGGCCTTGCCGGTAAACCCCGTCGCAGCAGTAAAAAACATTGAGGCCCTCATGGCGGAGGGGGCAGATGGTACTTATGGATTATACGAGGCCATTGACTATACTCCCGAACGCCTGCCACAAAAAAAGAGGAACATGGTGGTAAAGTGCTTTATGGCCCATCACCAGGGGATGGCATTGTTAGCCCTCAATAATTTCTTGAATGATAACATAATGCAGGAGAGATTTCATGCTTCCCCCATGGTGCGGGCTACCGAACTGCTGCTGCAGGAGCGCATACCCGAAAAGGAGATATTCTTAAAAGACCGCAGCGAAAAGCCTTTGGATGTGGAGGCAGAAAAGGTAAAATATCACGAGATCAGGCCCAGAAGGCGCTTTTCGGTACACACCACCGAAATACCCGAGGTACATCTTTTGTCCAACGGTGCCTATTCGGTGATGATTACTGCTGCTGGTAGCGGGTTCAGCCAGATGCAGGGGATGGCGGTTAACCGCTGGAGCGAAGATTTTACCCTGGAAGGGCACGGCATGTTTTTCTACATAAAGAATTTAAACTCAAACGAGTTTTGGTCGGCTACCTATAATCCCACCAGGGCCATACCTGATGAATACCGTGTGGTGTTTGAACCGGATCACGCTGTATTCTTAAGAAAGGATGGCAACATCGAAACCCTTACCGAGGTGGCGGTATCCACCGAGCACAATGCCGAGATAAGGAGGATAAGCCTTACCAACCATAGCCAGCACGGACGCGTGGTGGAGGTTACCAGCTATTTTGAGCCCGTGCTGTCATCGCTGGCCGATGATATGGCGCATCGGGCATTCAACAACCTCTTCGTTGAAACCGAATACGTACCCGAGTACAATGCCCTTTTGGCCAGGAGAAGGCCGCGAAAGCCCAATCAAAAGTCGGTATGGTTGGTTCATACCTTTGCGCTAGAAGGCGAAGCCATAGGTCAGCCGCAATATGAAACCGACAGGGCTCGTTTTATCGGCAGGGGGAGGGACCTGTCCTTTCCGCAGGTGATGGAGCCCGAACACCCGTTGTCCAACACTGCGGGAGCGGTGGTGGACCCCATCATGAGCCTGAGGCAGAGAATAGCCATTCCGCCCGGTAAGACCGCCAAGATATCCTTTGTGGTGGCGGTGGCCGACAGCCGTGAAGCCGCGCTTTCGCTGGCAAAGGAGTACAGGAATGGCTCTGCTGCTTCCCGTGCCTTTGAGCTGGCATGGACCCATAGCCAGGTTGAGATGCGCTACCTCAATATAACCTCAGGGCAGGTTAACCTGTATCTGAAGATGGCTTCCCACATACTCTATCCTACTCCCTTACAGAGGAACAAAGAGGAATTTTTAAGGAAAAACCAAAAGGGGCAGTCGAGTCTGTGGGCATATGGCATTTCGGGGGATATTCCCATCGTAGTGGTCGAGGTAAGTCAGCTGGAGCATATGGAACTGGTTAGGCAGGTTTTAACGGCCCATGAGTATTGGCGCCTCAAAGGCTTAAATGTGGATCTGGTGCTGCTCAATGAGTATGGCAACAGCTATGAGCAGCCAGTACAGGAGAGGCTGCAGGACTTGGTCATGATAAGCCATGCCCGGGATTTGCAGAACAAGCCGGGAGGGGTATACATCATACAGGGAGTCTTTATGCCCGAGGAGGATAAAGACCTCTTAAAGGCCGTCGCACGGTTGGTGCTTTCGGGCGATGGCGGCAGCATATCCTCGCAGCTTAAATTCTACCAGCCGAAGGAGGCTTTGCCACCTGCGTTGACGGTAACGGCGCTGCCGGCTCAGAAGGAAGAGATATTGGAGGAAAGTGACGAAGAGCTCATATTTTTCAACGAGCTGGGAGGATTCACTCTAGATGGCCGCGAATACGTCATCAGGTTGCGCGATGGCAAATGTACCCCAATGCCCTGGAGCAATGTCATATCCAACAGCCAGTTTGGTTTCCTGGTCACCGAATCGGGAGGCGGCTACACCTGGTGCAAGAATAGCCGCCAAAACAAGCTGACCCCCTGGTCCAACGACCCGGTCATCGATCCTCCGGGTGAAGTCATATATCTCAGAGATGAGGACACGGGTGAGGTTTGGACCATAACGCCATCGCCTGTTCGGGAGAGGCAGCCCTATACGGTCCGCCATGGGCAGGGCTATACGGTCTTTGAACATACAAGCCGTGGGATCGCGCAGCGTCAGGAGATGTTTGTGCCTCTGGAACAGCCTGTGAAGATCTCAAAGGTAACCCTAACAAACCAGTCCCAATGGACCAAAAGGATTACTATAACGTATTACGTTGAATGGGTGCTGGGTGTTCAGCGCCATGGTACTAGCCAGTTCATCGTAACCGAATGGGATGAGCAAAGGGGTGTTCTGCTGGCAAGAAACGCTTACAACGAGGACTACCCCCGACGGGTGGCATTTATGGCGGCTAACCTGCCTGTATTTTCCTATACCTGCGACAGAACCGAATTTTTAGGCAGGAATGGCAGCCTCCATGCCCCGGCTGCCCTGCAGAGGATTGGGCTTTCGGGGCGAGCGGGTGCGGGCTATGATCCATGCGGTGCCATTCAAATGAGGATTACGCTGGAGCCGGGCCAGCAAAAGGAGATCGTGTGCCTGCTGGGAGAGGGTGAAGATTTGGAAGAAGTGTACCGGATTATAGGCCTGTATAGAGATGTGGAGAGGGTGGACAGCGAGCTTGAAAGGGTGAAGGAATTCTGGGATGGGGTACTGGGAACGATACAGGTCAGCACGCCGGACCGGTCTATGAACTTGCTGCTCAACCGTTGGTTGGTGTACCAGGTGCTTTCATGTAGGATGTGGGCTAGAACCAGCTTTTATCAGGCGGGTGGCGCTTATGGGTTTAGGGATCAGCTTCAGGATACCATGGCTTTGGTTTACAGCCTGCCTCAAATTGTAAGGCAGCACATCATCGAGGCCAGCGCTCATCAGTTTGTCGAGGGTGATGTGCAGCACTGGTGGCACATGCCCTATAATGGAATCCGCACCCGGATGTCCGATGACCTGCTGTTTTTACCCTTTGTGGTGGCCGATTACGTCAAGGTTACCGGCGATTGGAGCGTATTGGATGAAGAGGTCTATTTCCTCGAAGATGAACCATTGGCACCCCAGGAAATGGAACGGTATAGCGTCCCCAGCATTTCGCAGTGCAAGGCTTCCGTCTACGAGCACTGCATACGAGCCATAGAGCGTGCATTTAGGTTTGGTCCTCATGGTTTGCCGCTCATAGGTACGGGAGACTGGAACGATGGTATGGACAATATAGGAAGGGAAGGCAGAGGCGAAAGCGTATGGCTGGGCTGGTTCCTGTATACCACGCTGCAGCGCTTTATCCCCATCTGTGAGGCAAGAGGGGATGAAGAGCGGGCCAGACGGTTTAGAGACACCGCCTGCAACATCCTCGAAGCCATTGAAAAGCATGGATGGGATGGCGGATGGTACAGAAGGGCTTATTTCGATGACGGAACGCCATTGGGGTCTGAACAAAATGACGAGTGTCAGATAGATTCCATATCCCAATCCTGGGCGGTCATATCGGGAGCCGCAAACCCCAATCGGGTTCGCGAGGCCATGAGGGCTTTGGAGCATTATCTGATTCGCCGTGAAGAAGGGATCATACGTTTGTTTACTCCGCCATTTAATAAAACCCATCTGGAGCCGGGATATATCAAAGGGTATATACCGGGGGTAAGGGAAAACGGTGGCCAGTACACCCATGCAGCGGTGTGGGTGATTATGGCATTTGCCAAACTGGGTGACGGTAACAAGGCTGCCGAGCTGTTTAACTTGATCAACCCCGTAAACCATGGGCGTACATGGATCGAGGTGTCGAGGTACAAGGTAGAGCCGTACGTGATGGCGGCCGATGTTTATTCCACGCCGCTGTATGTAGGCAGAGGAGGATGGACTTGGTATACCGGTTCTGCCTCCTGGATGTACAGGGTGGGACTTGAACATATACTGGGCTTTAAGCTGGAAGGCGATTGCTTGATTGTAGACCCCTGTATACCTCAATCGTGGAGCAAATATGAGATCAGCTACAATTACAAGAACAGCGCATACCACATCGTAGTAGAGAACCCGCAGGGAGTCAGCAAGGGTGTCAGAACCGTACTGCTGGATGGGCAGAAGCTGCCGGACGGAAGGATCCCCCTTGTGGATGACGGCATACGCCATGAGGTGCGCGTCATAATGGGGACCGGTGTATAAAACCGGTCTCCTTATTGTTTGTTTTGCTTTATCGCGGTCAATCGCAAAATGATAACAAAGTCGCTGATACGAGCAATTGTTCCAGTAAACTGGTTGCACCCACCACGTTACCGGTCATCTGCCTATTTTTTAATCCAGATCTAGATCTATTTCATAAAGAGAGCAGTAATAGAATATGCTCAAAAATTTGCCAGCTAAATATATCAATCACATATATCAATCTTTTCTAGAGAATTCCAGAATTTTTACATCGCTATTTTGCTCTTGTTTTGATTTTTGGTGGATGGTATATTATAACAAAAAGGCTTGTAACAGTGTATTAGGGGGATAACACAATGTGGTGCAAGAATAAAAAGCGAAGGAGATGATGCGATGTATCTGGCAACTTTTAAGATAGGGGACAAGGAAGATTGGGGCCTTGTAAGGCCTGAGGTGGGGCTCATATGCCCTGCTAAAGTTTGGGTGGGCCAAAATGCGCCAGCAACTCTTCTTGATTTTATACGCTTGTCTGCCGATGACAAAAAGCTGCTTTCATATGAACCCCCTTTGCCCAATGAACAATGGCTCGCCATAGATGAAGTAGAGTTGATAGCTCCTATTCCTCGACCGGTTCGTAATATATTCTGCGTAGGGAAAAATTATATGGATCACATCGAAGAGATGAATAAGGATATGCCAGGCCTCAACATACAATATCCCCAATATTTCACTAAGGCCACACATACAGTTACAGGGCCTTTTGCCGATGTTCCGCTGCATTCGGATGTCACGGCACAGGTGGACTACGAAGCCGAGCTGGCAGTCATCATAGGCAAAAAAGGCATCAATATTCCTGAAGATAAGGCGATGGACTACGTGTTCGGGTACACCATCATAAACGACGTGACGGCCAGAGACTTGCAGCAAAACCACAGCCAATGGTTTAAGGGCAAGAGCCTGGATGGTTTTTGCCCCATGGGGCCCTGGATCGTAACCAGAGATGAGATTATACACCCGGTTGAGCTCAACATATCCAGCTGGGTAAATGGGGAGTTGCGACAACGTTCCAATACCCGTCATATGATATTTAGCATTCCTAAGCTTATAAGCATCCTTTCGCAAGGCCTTACTTTAGAACCGGGGGATATACTGGCAACCGGTACCCCTGCAGGGGTAGGCATGGGATTTGATCCACCAAGGGTTTTGAAGAGCGGCGATGTGGTGAGAATCGAGATTGAGAAGATAGGCTATATAGAGAATAGGTTTGTCGAATAGAATATTGGTGAATAGGACAAACGCCTCCAGTAATATTTTTTCTACAAGAGAATGTTGCTGGAGGTTTTAAATTTTATGAAGGTCATATTTATCTCCAGGAGATGGTTTATAGTATTGTGGATTTTGTTGGGCATAGCGCTGTTTTTGTTATTTGCTTTAAAGCTCAAAGAAGACAGCGCTATTCTTACCCTTGCCTCACCTGTTAGCAAAAAGATAATTGTGATAGACGCGGGACACGGAGGCTTTGATCCGGGAGCTGTAAGCGATAGTGGCACCCGAGAAGATAAGATAAATCTAATCATAGCACGGAAGCTAAAAAAGTATTTGGAAAATCAGGGAGCCAAGGTCGTAATGACCCGACAAACCGATGAGGCTCTGGGCAGAACCAAGAGAGAGGACATGCAAAAACGGGTTGAGATTATAAAAAACAGCAATGCCGATATAGTGGTCAGCATTCACCTCAACAAGTTTCAGCAGTCTAAGTATTACGGCGCGCAGACCTTCTATATGGCCGGAAGCGAGGAGGGCAAAAGGCTGGCGCAGTGCATCCAAACCCAGCTTATAAAAATTTTAAATCGCGGAAATACCAGGCAGATCAAGGCGGTAAGCGATCTGCTCATACTCAAGGCGGGTCGGGCACCCAGCGTTATCGTGGAGTGCGGTTTTCTTTCCAATCCTCAGGAGGAGAAGTTGCTTAAAACCGATGAATATCAAGAACAGGTGGCATGGGCGATATACTGCGGAATTGTCGATTATTTCGCCGGGCAATAGCGATTGTGCCGGGCAGTAGTGTCATTAAACATAAAAGCTTTGATTTTGCTGCAAACTTAATCTGCTTAAATGTAGCTTTATAAAGCAATGCCTATGTATGTAATTTTTCTCTTCCTGTCATTTTTACTTCAAAACTGTAGATTTCGTTTTGAGCAACAAAATAGACTTTTTAGAGCAGAATCAGCTTTTAGATATTGTGCCCCACGTTAATTATTGTATTTAACACATTGTATAACAATAAAATTTCTAACTAAATATATGAAGATAGGAACAGCACAGGTTATTTTAAAAATATTTTTTTGTGTTGACATTGACGCAACGTAAAGGTTTATAATGCAGTTATCAAGGAGGGATAGCATGGAGTACACGGTACATGAATTGGCAAAGCTGGCAGGAATAACGCCAAGAACGCTTAGATACTATGATGAAATTGGACTTCTTAAGCCGGCAAGAATAAAAATGATTGAGATGTACGTTGATGATGAACGTTTTACGGCATACTACGATAAAATCGCTCCGGGGTGTGCGGCCTTTTTGCGTGATGCAATGAGGATATACACTGGGATAAAGGATTATAATTGAGTTGTACAGTAGCTGCTTGGTTTATTGATTAAATATCAGATGACGGTAGTGGAGAGATCTTAAGCAACATAGCCTTCCTGCCGAAAAGGGTAGGGAGGCTTTTTATCTTGATTGGTATTGAAACGAGGGCACGGAATGTGATAGCCTTAAATAGGAGTCAGAAATGGGGAGGTAAAAAAATGAAGAAATCCCTTCTTTTAAAAAGGCTGATTACTATGATCGTATATTTGGGGGAATTATTATTTGTATTCTATATCGGCATAGGGTATTTTAAATCGGGTGCAATGTTTGACGTGGTCGACTTGTTTCTCATAGCTTCTATTTTTTGCATACCCGCAGGTGTCGCTACATGCCTGATAGCATCGACTATGCAGGAATATGATAAAAAAGTAAGGACGGTGAGAGCTTTTGTATTTGCAGTCTTTTTGTTTTATGCTTTAATTTTATTCTATTTATTGTTCATGGGACGATACAGACTCAGGGCATGGACCATTGGGAATGTCGGATTTAACATAAACGCCTTCAATATAAACTTGGTTCCGTTCAGAACGATAGCGACTTACATACGGCAATATTTTAGCGGCTCGATCAATAAGTCAATAATAATCGAAAATTTAATGGGCAATTTGTTCGTATTTGCCCCGATGGGCTTGCTATTGCCTTGCTTGTTTAAAAGCTTGAGGAAGTTTAATAAGTTTATCATTGCCATGATAATAATCCTGGTTGCAGTGGAGTCTGCACAGCTGTTAACCAATACCGGGAGTATGGATATAGACGACATTATATTGAATTTGGCAGGAGCGATTATATTCTTTGCTGTTTGGAAACTCCATGTACTTCAACAATTGTTGAAAAAGTTTTATATTGTAGAAATGTAAGGCTTTGTCACGTTCTAAGATTATCTTTATCTGAAAATGGCTGTTGGCTTATCTCTAATAATACGTGAAAGAGATGATGAGGCAATGGAAATTACGAAAAATAAAGTTACGACGATATTTTTCATTTTAATATGTGCTGCCATGTTGGTATCATTGCTTATATTAATCATAAATGCCCATATCAAGGCTTTAGTAAAAGGTAGAATTCTCTCACCGGACCATATACCGATAACCGATGCCGACTGTATCCTGGTATTGGGGGCAAGGGTATGGGCCGACGGGCGCCCCAGCTATATGCTTGAGGATCGGCTTGTGCGGGCTATTGAGCTGTACAATATGGGCATTTGTAATAGGTTGCTGATGAGCGGCGATCATGGCAAAAAGGATTATGATGAGGTCAACGTGATGAAAAAATATGCCGTTGACAGAGGAATCCCATCAAGCTGCGTTTTTATGGACCATGCGGGATTTTCAACCTATGAAAGCCTTTATCGTGCCAGGGACGTTTTTAAGGTTAAAAAGGCCATTATAGTCACCCAGGAGTATCATCTTTATAGAGCTCTATATATCGCACAGAAGTTGGGTTTGGAAGCGTACGGCGTTGCCGCCGACCGCAGGGAGTACTACGGGCAGTCGAGCAGGGAACTGAGGGAGATACTGGCAAGGGTCAAGGACTTTTTCGCAGCGATTATAAAGCCCAAGCCTACCTATCTCGGTGACCCAATTCCCATAGACGGTGATGGCGATTTGACAAACGATTAATGAAACAAAATCCAGTGGAGGGCCGTCTAATATATCGAAAGCTTTACAAGGGAGGTTTTATCATGAAAAGGTATTGGTTTGTATTTGCAATAGCTGTTGTAACATTGCTGTTTTTTTCATCCTGCGGCCCTGCTGATAACGGAAATGGGGTAAGCTTCGAGGCTACCGTCCTTGAGAACAACCAATCGAATTTGTTGGTACAGCCTGAGGAAGGCTCCGATGAGCTGCGTTCATCAGATAAGATTATAGTGCACATAAATGATGATGTGAAATTGCTGGATTCCCAAGACAAGGAGATAAAGATTAGCGATATAAAAGTAGGGGATAAGGTACGGATATTCTATAATGGTGAAATTGCGGAGAGCTATCCGGCGCAGATCAATAGATGTTATAAAGTTAAGTTGCTGGATTGACGTAAAATGCTCGAGCCTGGTGTTATAGTCTGTATTAGGTTTGCATTTGCATTATGCTGTTGTTTGCATGTCACCCAGAATCAATTCTGGTTGAACTGTTTTTTGGCATAATATAGAATGAGATGATGAAAGTATCAAAAAGTAAATTAATTCTACTAATTTTATGTTTAACTTTTTTCAGTAGTATATCAGCCTATGCATTGTCATCAATGAGTGGGACTGTAAAAGTTTGGGCTGGACTTCCATTGATTGGTTGGACCTACGTAAATACTCCTTATACAGCTTACTACGAAGAAATATTTTATG
>NZ_VSCO01000123.1:0-5278 GCF_047459465.1 Caldicoprobacter sp.
TGGATTCAGAACAAAAACTGGCCGGCAATTTAGATAAGACTCAAGGGTGGCATGCCGAGGATTAAGTGGAAAACATTGTAATTGAGCACCTTGAAAAAATGTATTTTCACCCAAAGCAACAGAGAGAATGGGGAGAAAAATATCAGAATATGTAGCTTCACGAAATGTAGAGACCAACCGTGATATAAACGTGATATAAAATTGTTCACAGATCAGCTTGCTGGCATCCAAACTGAAATAAATAACATAAAAAAATAATCGTGTACGATGACAAAGTTGACATCGACACGATTGTGACCTTTGATGGTGGAGCTGAAGGGATTTGAACCCTCGACCCCCACAATGCGAGTGTGGTGCTCTCCCTCTGAGCTACAGCCCCATTCTGCCTTCTAATTATATTCAATTTTCACGTAAAATTCAAGATGCAATTTCTGTGGATAATATTTCCTTTATCTTTAAATAATTGCTAATAAAACGCTACATAAAAAATTCACCATCAAGAGAATTATTAGTGATTTTATTATCGTAATGGTGTCACACTCCCATTGTAGAAGTTGTGGGTGAAATCCAACGCTCTTTTACCATAAAAGTTAACACACCTTGCCTTACACAGGCAAGTTGTGTTAACTTTCACAATTCACAAAAATCTCAACCTGATTGCCTTGCCTATAGTATTCCACCAATTCCTCGGCTGAGTAAATTGGATAAGACAAGCGTATGCCTGCCCTGCCCACATCCCCTGGCTGATGTGCATCCGAGCCGGCAATCATGAGAAGGCCGTTTTGGACAGCAAACTCATAGGCAAGGTCGTTGTGGGAATCATGGCGAGGATTGCCGTTGAATACCTCAACGCCGTGCAGCAGGCATGGTATAGCCACCTTCATGCCCGGCCGAAACGGGTGGGCTTGGAATATAAGTAAGTTGTGTTTATCGGCCAGTTTTTTAAAACTCTCTAGGTTATGTCTATAAAGTTCGGGATTTTGAATCAGAAAATCCTCATCTAGTCCGTATACCAGATAATCCTCTATGCTGTCATGGAAGCGCAGCTCTATGCCCAGCATGACGTTTAAGCCGATGCGTTTTCCTTCCTCCAATGCCGCTATATATCCCGATAGAAACTCCTCCACTTTAGCCTCCCATGGCTGATCTCCCAACGACTCAAAATAGCCGTCGTAATAATGATCAGTTATGATAATGCCCTGATAGCCGGCATCCTTGTAATACCGCACCATCTCTACCGCGGGGACCCTACCACATCGACTTACCTCCGATGTATGCACATGGGTATCAATCAAGTATAATTGCTGTTTCAATTACATCGTCTCCTTATCTCCAAAGATTTTCACTCAGCATCCATTACACTTCTTAACACACGCATTTTATTATAATCCATATTTGTAATCTGTTCAATGGTTTACGAAGGTGTTTCATGTAACGTTAATATAGACAATTGCGCAATAAGCAATATTCGACTAAATATTTCCTTAAGACATTTAAAATTTCCTACTGCACACGACGGGAACAATTAAAATCACTTCTGAAGTTGCTTCAACTGCGCCACTATCTGCTTTAACTCCATTTCCAGCTCCTCCACATTGTCGTTCTTGCCCCGCATGGATAACCTTGCTGTGATCTCAGCCAACCTCATTTGCAATATCATCTTCTGCTCTTCAACATCGGTAGTTGTACTTCGTTGTTGAACATTTTTGGAGCGCACCTGCTGCTCCAAGTATTGCGCATAGGTTCCACTAAACACTTTAGCTTTGCAATTTTCAATAACGATGATTCTATCTGCAACTCTATCAACCAGCCACCTGTCATGGGACACCAGCAGTAGCGTACCGTCATACTCCATAAGTACCGACTGTAGGGCTTCCATTGAAAACAGATCCAGGTAATTTGTGGGCTCATCCAATATGAGCAAGTTGGCATCTGAGACCAGCAATTTTGCAATGGAGGCTTTTACTTTTTCGCCACCGCTTAATACCGCCACCTTTTTATGGACGTCATCCCTTTTAAACAGCAACCCGGCCAAAATGGTCCTTACCATCCATTCCGGTTGATAGCTTTCCTTCATTATATTATCGAGTATACTCTGCTCAGGGTCTAATATATCCAGGTCCTGGCTGAAATACCCTATTTTAACGCCATCAGCTATCTTTATGGCTGGATGACGGGACAATATCATTTTAATTAGGGTAGTCTTGCCAACACCATTTTTGCCCACCAAAGCCGTCTTAGAACCGTTAGGGATCTCAAAATCCAATCCATCGAACAAAACCCGATCCCCAAAATTTAAACAGATATTTTTACCCCTAACAAGCACCTTGCTGGCCGGAGACTGCACCGGTTGAAATCTCATCTTTATGGTATCTAATTCCCTAGGCTTTTCTTTAACCTCCAGCTTCTCAAGGCGGGTACGTAACGCCTTAATCGAATTATGCAACTTTTCCTGCGATTCGGTGGTACTCCCTTTGTGAAGCCGTGCTTCAGAGTTGCCCATCCTTCTTGGAGCTTTTTTCATCCGGGCCGCCTTAACCTTTAAAGCATTAAGAGCTGCCTCCAGCCTCTTTCTTTCACGTATATACTTATCATATTCCAGCTGATGCCTTTGCCTCTCGGCCTCTTTTTGCCTTTTATAATCGCTGTAGTTACCCGAATAGCGCTTTATTTTGCCCTCTTCAATCTCAATGATGTGGTTACATATCTTATCGAGCAGTTCTCGATCATGGGATATCAAAAGCAGCGCTCCATCATATTCCATTAGCTTCTTTTCAACCAATAATATGCCTTCCATATCCAAGTTGCAAGTGGGTTCATCGGCAAACAGCAATGGGCTGTCTTTGCTCAATTGGCCGGCAAGCTTTAACCTGGTTTGTTCCCCTCCGCTTAAAAATTGAACATCCCTGTTATTTATTTCGAATTCCTTGGCCATGCGGCTGTCAACTTCAATATCTGCCGCCCCAAACTGCCTTATATATGAAAAATCAGTATACAGTTTCACTGTTCCTTCATCGGGGGCTATGTTTTTCGTAAGAATCTCTAAGAGGGTAGTCTTACCCGCCCCGTTGACCCCCACTATCCCTATCCTATCGCCGCTGTATACTTTCAAATCGTCAATGTCCAGTATCAACCTATCCCCATAATATTTCTTGATATTCTGTGCATGTAACAACAGCATAAAAAAACCTCCCTGCCTTATTCCAGAGAGGTATATCCCTGACTTTAAGATTTTACCAAAGAATTAGCGATTTTTCAGTCTACCCTGCAACTATCGGTCAATGACGGCTTCCCCCCTCCCCATGCAAATACTTTACCCTTATTATAGGGGGATGTTTACCGAGAAATGACCTTTATGCCGTAAGATGACGCTCTTTGATATAGCGCATCGTTGGCATCTTTATATCATAATTGCGGATAAAAATATCACGCCATACCGTCAGGGAATAACCAATCTGGAACTTTTTACCAATATATTTGCCGCCACATATCTTTCATTTATATGGCCATCACCTATTGGTCCTCGTATTGCACATGACATTCCAGATTAGTTATTCCTCACGCCGGTAACACCTACCCTTCCTGCTTTATACTTTCCTATGTGAACGGTAATGATTATACCTTATATTACAACAATTAGAATCTATAAGTCAACATCCTGAATCCCTTCAATTGAGCATTTTTAGAAGCTCATTCTTATCAACTATAGGAGCCCGGCAGGCAAAATTTTCGCACACATAAGCAGTAGCCCTGCCATCCACTGCCTTTTGATCCTTTACATACGGTACAATCTGTTCTAGCTGCCTTCCCTCCTCATCATCCGAATGCAAGAGGGTCACAGTATTGGGAGCAAAGGCAGAATTAAAAGCATTGATCATATCCACGAGATCTCGATTCCCTTTCGAGCCTGCAAAAACTATCTCCCTGGTAGGATACAGCGCAAACATAGCTGCCATCATGAAGTAAGTATGAGCAGCCGGGAATTGCTTAACAATGCCGGCAAAGGCCTTAAGCTGCCTTATGGCCATGTCTTCCAGATCCTGTTTGCCAGTTAGCCTTGCCAGCCTTAACAGGTTCATAGCCGCAACCGAGTTTCCTGAAGGCAAAGCTCCGTCATAAACCTCCTTTGGTCGTGCAATTAACTGCTCCCCATCCCTGCCATATAGGAAAAATCCACCCCTATCGGGGTCCCAAAACAGGTCAATCATCCGCTGGTTTTCCCTGATGGCATACTGCAAATAAACCGGTTTATATGTGGCCTCATAGAGCTCGATCAATCCCCATATCAGATAGGCATAATCATCCAGATAAGCCGGATATGCCGTCTCGCCATGTCGGTAACGGGCCATCAGCCTGCCGTTTTTATCCACAAGTTTATGGAATACAAACTCCGCTGCCCTTTCGGCCGACTGGATATAGCGCTGGTCTTGCAGGACCCTGCCGCCCATGGCCATGGCAGCTATCATCAAACCGTTCCAGGATGTCAAAATCTTATCATCCTTAAAAGGATGAACGCGCTGTTCTCGACGCATAAACACCCTTTGACGCAAAGGCGCGATCAAGGCTTCATCCTCGTTTACGGGTGCCGATGTGTGGATGCGAGTTGGAATACTTCTCCCCTCAAAATTCCCTTCATCCGTGATGCCGTAATAATCGCAAAACATCTCCCCCTCTCTTTCTCCTAAAATATCTTTTATCTCGTTCGGCGTCCAAAGATAAAACTTCCCTTCCTCTCCTTCAGAGTCGGCATCCTCAGCCGAATAAAATCCCCCTTCAGGCAATGCCATATCCCTGAGAACATAGGTAAATATCTTTTTTGCTACTTCAGCATACACATCCTTTTTGGTGCATAAGTAGGCCTCCAGATAAGCGATGGCCAACAGAGCATTGTCATATAGCATTTTTTCAAAATGCGGGACCAACCACTTCCTGTCGGTGGAGTAGCGCGAAAATCCGTATCCTATATGGTCGAATATCCCTCCCCGGTACATCGCATCCAGGGTCTTTTCAACCATTTCCAAAGCCTTCTGCTCACCGGTCATCTTCCAGTACCGCATGAGAAAATAAAGGTTGTGCGGTATGGGGAATTTAGGCGCAGTACCAAATCCACCATACACTGGATCAAATGAGCGCTCAAGCCCTCTATAGGCCTCGTGCACGTCCTCTTTCGTCAAATCGTTCTCTCTAGAATCCAGTGTAAACTGATCCTGCAAAACCTCAACGATCTTATTCCCCGATTCAATAAGGCCTTGCCTGTTGGTCCTCCAGGCCTGGGCCA
>NZ_VSCO01000124.1:0-5248 GCF_047459465.1 Caldicoprobacter sp.
GAAGTTGAAGAAAAGCTTTCAACTTCATTTTCCAAAGGCCTTTCCAAAGATGAAGCATACCGCCGCTTGGAACAGTACGGCCCCAATGAGCTTGAAGAGAAAGGCCGGAAGACAATTTTTCAGATGTTTATCGATCAGTTTAAGGATTTCATGATTGCAGTTTTGATAGTGGCGGCTATCATCTCCGGTATGCTTGGCGAGTGGACCGATGCGCTTATCATATTGCTCATCGTGGTATTGAATGCTGTTTTGGGCGTAATACAGGAAAACAAGGCCGAACAGTCTTTGGAAGCATTGAAGAAGATGGCGTCTCCCACCGCAAAGGTGATAAGGGATGGAATGCCCGATGTGATCCCAGCGTCGCAGCTGGTGCCGGGGGACGTGGTGGTGCTGGAAGCCGGGGACTTCGTTCCTGCCGATATACGGCTTTTTGAAACTTCTAGCCTGAAGATCGAGGAGGCAGCTCTTACCGGTGAATCGGTGCCGGTTGAAAAGCATGATGAAAGGTTGGAAAAGGAGGATGTACCCCTTGGCGACAGGGTGAATATGGCCTATTCGGGCAGCATAGTGACCTACGGCAGGGGAAAGGGTATAGTGGTAGGTACAGGCATGAATACCGAGATGGGCAAGATAGCCGAGATGATACAGACCAGCCAGGAAACCGTGACGCCCCTGCAAAAGCGTTTAGAAGTTTTGGGGAAGACCTTGGGGACAGTGGTCCTTGCCATATGCGGTTTCATATTCATAATAGGTATATTCTATCATCACAAAGAAAGTAAAGAGATTTTTGAGATGTTCTTGACATCTGTCAGCCTTGCGGTGGCTGCCATTCCCGAAGGGCTACCGGCTATAGTGACCATAGTGCTGGCGGTGGGCGTACAGCGCATGGCCAAGCGCAACGCTATTATACGCAAGCTGCCGGCGGTGGAGACGCTGGGCAGCGCTACCATTATATGCTCCGATAAGACTGGGACGCTGACGCAAAACCGCATGACTGTGCAACAGGTGTATTACAACGGCAAATTTTTCAACGTCAATGAGCTTGAAGGGCGCGATTGTATAGATGACCATCTCAAACTGCTGGTTACAACGGGCGTTTTATGCAACGATACGCAGATAGTGGTGGATGGAGCAAACAAGAAGGCCATAGGTGATCCTACCGAAACGGCTCTGGTATGGCTGGGATTAAAAGTGGGATTGGATAAAGATATATTGGATGCCGATATGCCCAGGGTGGATGAATTGCCCTTTGATTCGGAGAGAAAGCTTATGACCACGGTACATAAGCTGGGAAACGGGTACCGGGTATTTACCAAGGGCGCACCTGATCAGCTCATACTGCGGTGTAACAGGGTATTGCTGGATGGAAAGGTTGTGGACATATCGGCTGATCACCTGAAGCACATTCAAGAGGCTAACGATGACATGGCCTCTCGTGCTCTGAGGGTTCTGGGCATGGCTTACAAAGACCTGGATGATTTGAACTATACTGATAAAGAAAAGGAACTGGAAGATGGCTTGATTTTTGTCGGCCTGGTAGGAATGATTGATCCGCCACGGCCCGAGGTTAAGGAAGCCATAAAGGTATGTCAACGGGCGGGAATAAAGCCCATTATGATTACCGGCGATCACAAAATAACAGCGGTGGCCATTGCTCGCCAACTGGGAATTTTGAAGAGCGATGAGGAAGCCATCACCGGCGCTGAATTGGACCGGCTGAGCGAAGAGGAGTTCAAGGAACGCGTCAAGGATTTCTCGGTGTATGCCCGAGTATCCCCCGAGCACAAGGTGAGGATTGTGAAGGCATGGCAGTCCTGGGGGCAGATAGTGGCCATGACGGGAGATGGAGTCAACGACGCTCCCGCCCTTAAAATCGCCGATATTGGTGCTGCCATGGGCAAGGTGGGGACTGATGTGGCAAAAGAGGCTGCTGATATGGTGCTCACCGATGACAACTTTGCTACCATCGTTGCCGCGGTAGAGGAAGGAAGGATAATATTTGCCAACATTCTAAAGGCTATTCAGTACCTGCTCTCATGTAACGTGGGTGAAATACTGGCGGTATTCATAGCTACTATGCTCGATTGGGAGAAACCGCTGTTGCCCATTCACATTCTCTGGATCAACCTGGTTACTGACAGCTTTCCTGCTCTGGCGCTGGGGATGGAACCGGCTGAGAAGGATATTATGGATAAAAAGCCCAGGGATCCCAATGCCAGAATTTTTAGCAGGGGCATGGTAAGGCGCATCGTTTATCAGGGCTTTTTGACGGGCATCTTGACCTTGCTGGCGTTTACAATAGGTCTTAGGGATGGCTTAGACATTGCGCGAACCATGGCTTTTGCAGCTCTTACCTTCGGGGAATTGGTGCACGTGCTAAATGTGCGTTCCAACAAGTATTCGATTTTTAGGATAGGGTTTATGACCAATCGCTACGCAGTGGGGGCTATTGCTATTTCGGGATTGCTTCAGCTTTTGGTTATGACGGTGCCCTTCCTGTCGAATGTCTTTGAGGTAGTTCCCCTCGGATTTAAACACTGGATATGGGTTGTCATTTTGGCTTTGGCGCGATTGGTTGTGGTGGAGATGGTAAAACTGCTGGGGTATAATACCACAAAGGACGAGGAGTAATGGGTGAAGGTTGCGTGGAGAGCCTTTGCTTTGAGGGGAAGGTAATAATTGTATCGCTATAATGTTATTTGCGATGATGTATAAGTATTGGTTATTTGCTTCATGAGCCCAAGTGAGGGTATTATTAGTATAATACCATAATGAAGGAGGGTGGCAGGGATTATCCCGAGAGGCATTCCTGCCATCCTGTGGCCTAACAGCGGGAGGAGATGAAATATGGGCTCATGGAGCGTGCGGAAACTGGTATTGGCAGGGATTTTGGCAGCGCTGGTATTTGCGGTGACGGCATTTACAAAGATACCTTCTCCTTTTGCAAAGGCAGCTTATTATCACGCCGGGGATAGCATAGTATATCTGAGCGGCCTGGTTCTGGGACCGCATATGGCTGCAGTGGTAAGCGGCCTGGGTTCTTTTTTGGCAGACCTATATCTTGGTTATTCCCTCTATATGTTGGCCACGTTTATAATAAAAGGAATTATGGGTGGTATTGCTGGATATTTTCTGTATACGCCGCAAGGCAGGACGTCATTGGTAAGAAAGCTGCTGGGCGTTGCCCTTGCTGGATTGTGGATGGCAGTGGGGTATTACGTATTTGAGGTATACGTGGTCAGAATTGTCGATTGGAGGGCCAACATACCCAATTTCTTTGCCAATATAGGTCAAGCACTGGTAGGAGCGGTGATTTTCTTGCCGCTGTCCAAACCCTTGGAAAGGCTGAAGGATGTTTAGGTTTTTAACGGTATGTAAAGGCTGCTATGACATTATACGCTTTTATGAAAAACTGGCCGACAAAGAGATGAATAAAATACGAAGGGATCCTGATATCCACCAACCAATGAAAAAGGATTTATAAAGGTATAGGATTTTGTTCCTAGCTATAGCTAGAAAAGTGCACTGGTTCTAAGAAGAGGATATGTTTGGGGACTTTTTTAGCCTCCTTTTTGATGTTAATTGTGCGTATTTTTTCAACTCCTTATTCATAGAATCTAACTCGAGAATATATTTTCACCTTACTTTCCTAAGCTCACTTCTCTTAAGTTTTGTAGCCTTGATTACATTCTTGACCATATACAGCTTAGAACTTACTTAACTTATTAGTTTTAATTCAATTTTAATAAATTTGTTGCCATTTATTTATTTTTTTGGCTTCAATTGATGATATAATCTATGAAGAGAAGAAACAGGATAACATTTGGCTGTGTATCTAATGGGCGACTGAGAGATGTAAGGCGAAACAGATTATGGGTGGAGGGAAGGGCGTGAAAAGAGTAACCGTAATGGTATTTGTCTTGTTGATGTTGCTCGCACAATTGATTGAAGGCAACATTGCCCATGCCGATGACGAGAGCATTGCGATGCAAGTTCAAATGGGCTTTGATGGGCGGTTTAAGCTGGGAAGCTGGACTCCTATTACGGTGGACATCGAAAATAAGGGCGATGATATAGAGGGTGATCTTGAGGTGCAAGTCTATCAACCCAGTCGGGGCACCGCTGTGGTGTTTTCAACGCCTGTGGTTATTCCTCATGGGACGCGGAAACGCTTTAAACTCTATGTCCAGATAGATACTATACAGAGGAATTTTGAGGTGAAATTGATTCAAAGAGGTAACGTAATAAAGAGCGTTAAGGTGGGCGATGTGGTGCCGGTGACCCAGGACCACTATATGCTGGGCCTTCTAACCGATGACAGGGAGGCGCTGAATTACTGGAAGTCTTCCCTGGGCAGCAATAGGATCTTTTACCAATATGAGGCGGTACATCTTGATGTGGAGGATTTTCCAGACAGGAAAGAGGTTCTCGATAATTTTACCGTACTCATACTGAACAATGCCGATACCAGCGAGCTTTCACAGCAGCAGGTAAAAGCCCTCCAGCAGTGGCTGGAATCGGGTGGAATTCTCATTATAGGTACAGGGGCCAATGGATACAAGACATTGGCGGGTTTGCAGGGCGGTATTCTTTCGGCAACCATATTGGGCACGCGACAGGTGGCTGAGATTCCCGTCCTTGAAGCTATTGGAGAAAGTACGCTGCAAAGCGATGTGCCTTTTGATATAATGGATCTAACAATCGATGATGCGAAACCTGCAGTTGAACATGAGGGTAAGGGGATTGTATGGAAGATAAGCCGCGGTGCAGGATATATATTTGTTTCTGCATTTGACTTGGGGCTGGAGCCCTTTTTGAGCTGGACCGGCAATAAGATGTTTTGGGAAAATATTCTGAATCTTCATATAGATTCCGATAAGGTAAGCACTTTAAAAGATATTGAACAGCGCAAAGCCTATGGTACCAAGGTTGGGACGATAAAGGACGAACGGATCCGCGAAGCCCTTGGCGTTGGAATGAGGACCATGGATTTGCCATCCTTTTCAAAGTTACTTTTGGTACTCTTTGCCTATCTGCTTGTAGTGGGCCCTCTAAATTACCTGGTGCTCAAACGAATGGACAGGCGCGAATGGACCTGGTTTACAATACCCGTTATGGTAATAGCCTTTTCAGTTATTGTATACGGTATGGGGTATATGGCCAAGGGTAGCGATGTCATAACCCACGTCATTTCGCTGGTAAACTTAAATGAAAGCGGCAGGGCCGACGTGGAGAGCCATATTGGTGT
>NZ_VSCO01000125.1:0-5199 GCF_047459465.1 Caldicoprobacter sp.
CTTTTGTATGGTGCGGAATCATGGCGGTTTCCCTGTTGCTGGTTGGGGTACTCACCCCGCTGCTGGATAATGCCCTGGAGATTGTATTTTTAGATGTTGGTCAGGGGGATTGTATATACATAAAGACTCCTGATGAAAAGCACATTTTGATAGACGGTGGTGGCAGAAACGAAGGCTATACCGGCACCTTTGATGTTGGAGAGGACATCGTAGTGCCATTTTTGCTGAAGAATGGGGTGGGGCATCTTGACCTTGTTATCATGTCCCATGCCCATGATGACCACATCGGTGGGTTGGTTGCGGTATTGGAGAACATTCCTGTCAGGGCTTTTATGGAGTATCCGCCCGGCGAGGAAACCGATAACTACATTCGCCTCAAGGAACTGATGAGCAGGAAAGGCATTAAAAACATACATGCTTATTGCGGCCTATCGTATAGGGTAGGCAGGGATGTGCGGCTTGAGGTGGTGTATCCCTGCATTGAAGGGGGCCAGCCCCAATGGCTATTCGATAAGGGAGATAACAACCGCTCGCTGGTGATTTTGCTACGTTATGGAGATGCCACGGTGCTCTTTACAGGGGATATAGAGGCTGATGTAGAAAAGCACTTGTCGAAAGGCTGGAATTTGCCGATAGATATATTGAAGGTAGCTCACCACGGCAGCAATACCTCTTCTACCGATGAATGGCTGGAGGCCGTAAGGCCGCAGCTGGCGGTTATACAGGTAGGCAGAAATGCCTTTGGACATCCAAGTCCCCAGGTGTTGCAGAGGTTGGAGGATAGAGGAATAAAGGTGTTGCGAAATGACCGACACGGAGCAGTAATAGCTCGTTATACCGGTAGAGAATGGCATATACGGTGGATGATTGATGAATGGTAAGAAGATGAAAGGCAAAACTAAAGGTAAGGGAGGCTGAAAGGCCATGAAGAGTTACAGGAAGGAGCTTTGGTTTGAGACAGATAAGCGACGCGATTTCATCAATATTACCCCTATTTTAGAGGAATGTGTCAGGGAAAGCGGCATAAAGGAAGGCTTGCTCTTGTGCAATGCTATGCATATTACCGCCAGTGTCTTCATAAACGACGACGAACCGGGGCTTCACCAGGACTTTGAAGAATGGCTTGAGAAGCTGGCTCCTGAGAAACCTCATTCGCAGTACAAGCATAATGTATTTGAAGACAACGCCGATGCTCATTTAAAGCGCACCATAATGGGCAGGGAGGTAGTGGTGGCCATTACCGATGGTAAACTAGATTTGGGACCATGGGAGCAGATTTTTTATGGTGAGTTTGATGGGAAACGGCGCAAACGCGTGCTTGTCAAGATTATAGGGGAATAAATGGGAATAATTGCTTATGGAAGATGCAGCTTACGTATGATAGAATATGTCTGCTGATCTGGAAACAGAAAGGAGGGCAGTAGTGGCTATGCTTGCTATAAGGAACGGTCGGGTAGGATGTTTCATCCTTCATGGGATGAGCGGTGACCGCTTTGGAGTGGAAGCCCTCTGTTCTTACCTTGAGGAGCAGGGTTACGGTACATATTGTTGTGAAATTGGCATAGAATTCAGTTCCGCAAAGCTGTTTAACGCTTATGCACATCTAGAATGGACATGCAGAGCCGAGAGGGAATTTGAAGAGTTTTACAAAGAATATGATTATGTGGTGGTCATAGGCGTATCCATTGGAGGGCTGATAGGCATACTACTTGCCGAGAAGTATATGGTGGATGCATTGATAACTATAAATACCCCCATATATCTGGTGGATGCCAGGAAGCTACTTGAGATGTTGTACTGTGAAGGAGCAAGGGTGAGTAACTCACATTTTAATAGGATTATTCTTCTGGCTTTGTACCGATTGATGGGATTTAACAGGCTATTCGATGAGGCTAAAAAGACACTATATAGGCTGCGCTGCCCTCTTTTAGTGATACAGGGTAAAAAGGACGATATCGTAGACTGGAAGAGCGCGTCCTACATATACGACAGTTTTTTGGGGCAAGTTAAGGAGATTCAGTATTTCCCCAAATCCGGGCACTTTATATTCCTTGACTGCGAGAGCCGACTGGTGTTCATCCGGTTGCATCAGTTCATAGAAAAAAGCGTGGAAAATAAGATGCTTATAGAGGGGTATATTTGATCTTTGGAGCAAACTCAATTGGTTGGGTTAAAATATGTATAGATTTAACCAATAGGGGGTAATGTGCTCATGAAGAGGTTTGAAGATGCTAACTGGAGACAGAGCATGAGGATAAGGTTTGATTACAACAACATGATGTCGGATATGATTGGGGAGGAATATGGCATAAGCAAGGAACAGATCCTTGCATTGCAGCCCAAGATAAAGGCTGCCATTGAGGCTTTGAAGGAAAAGAGAAAGGCTGGTAAAACCGAGTGGAGGGACCTGCCGTATACCCAGGCTGAGGTGGTCAAGGATATTTTGACCACTGCAGAGGACATAAAAAGAAGGTTTGAATGCTTCGTGGTACTGGGCATCGGTGGCTCGGCTTTGGGCCCTATAGCGGTGCATCAGGCGCTCAACCACATGCATTATAACGAACTTCCAAGGGAGAAGCGCAATGGCTGCCCGAGGTTTTATGTGGTGGATAACATAGATCCTGAGCGGATGAAAGCCCTGTTTGACATCATCGACGTTAAGGAGACGGCATTTAACGTCATAACGAAATCCGGCAGCACGTCCGAGACCATGGCTCAATTTTTGATCGTCAGAGATATGCTGAAAAGTGCTGTTGGCGATGAATACCGCCAGCACATCATTGCCACTACCGATGCTGAGAAGGGCAATCTCATCCGTATAGCTAGGGAGGAAGGGTTTAAGACCTTCTATATTCCCGCCGGCGTAGGGGGTAGGTTCTCGGAGCTGTCGCCTGTGGGGCTTTTGCCAGCGGCGGTATGCGGTGTCGATATCGAGGAGTTGCTTGCAGGAGCGGCCTATATGGATGAGCTATGTAGCAAGGATGATGTGTTCGAGAACCCAGCTTATATGGCGGCTGTCCTTCAGTATATTGCCATGAAACAAGGCAAAAACATATCCGTCATGATGCCCTATGCCGATTCTTTGAAGTATATGGCGGATTGGTATGCTCAGCTATGGGCTGAAAGCCTGGGTAAAAAGTTTGATGTTGACGGCAGAGAAGTATATGTCGGGCAAACACCCGTTAAAGCCTTGGGCGTGACCGATCAGCATTCGCAGATACAGCTGTATACCGAAGGGCCTTTTGATAAGGTTATAACTTTTATAAAGGTGGAGAATTTCCGCAGCCAGGTTGATATACCTAAAGGGTATGAGGATATGCCTGCTGTTTCCTTCCTAGGAGGCCATACGTTGGAGCAGCTTTTGCATGCCGAGCAAATGGCCACCGAATACGCGCTTTATAAGGCAAAGCGGATGAACAGGACAATCATACTGCCGGAGGTCAATGCATTTACCGTGGGTCAGCTTTTATACTTGTTGGAAGTAGAGACGGCCTTTGCCGGTGAGCTGCTCAATATCAATGCATTTGACCAACCGGGCGTGGAAGAGGGTAAGAATGCCACATATGCGCTTATGGGCCGTCCAGGTTATGAGGACAAAAAGGCTGAATTGGATGGAAGGCCTAAGAAACTGGAGGAGTATATAATATAATTTAGAGGAGTATATAATATAATGTGGTATTGTGAGATTTTTTAAGATTTTCATAACTTAATTGTATTTTCTTTAAGATGCATTTGTTCTGCATTGAAGGGGGAGACGCAAATTTGAGAGCAACGGTTGATTGCGTGCATTGCTATTTAAAGCAGGCGGTATCATGCATGACGATGGCAGGGCTTGATGAGGATTCTCAGCACGAGATATTGTTTAAGCTCATGGATTTTGTGAAGGGGTTTGACAGACAGGCCACCCCTGCAGAGAATTCCACCTATGCCGTTTTGAAGACATATGAGCTTATGGGAGTGGATGACCCTTATAAGGAGGTTAAGAAACAATCAAATGACCTGGCGCTTGAGCTATATCCCCGCTTAAAACAGATGCTGGATGAGTATGAAGACAGGCTGTACAGTGCTCTCAAGATAGCGGTGGCGGGAAATGTGATAGACTTGGGTATAAGAAGGAGCTTTGACATTGAAGGAGAATTAAGATACAGCATGGAAGCAGGCTTTACAAAGGACCATTACGATAGATTCAAACAAAAGCTAGGTAAGGTTAACGAGATACTGTTTTTGGGAGACAATGCTGGAGAGATTGTGTTTGACAAGGTTTTGGTTGAGGAGCTGGTGCGGCTAGGAAAAAAGGTGACGTATGTTGTCAAAGAGGGCCCTGTACTCAATGATTCTACGATGGAAGATGCTCTCTATGTGGGTATGGACAAGGTAGCAAGGGTAATTACCACGGGTTCGCGATTTCTGGGCGTGAGCTTTAAGCACATGTCCCAGGAGTTTGCCGATGCGCTATACAAAGCCCCGCTTATCATATCAAAAGGGCAGGCTAATTTTGAGTCGCTAGAGCAGCAGGAGATGGCACGGGACAGGATATTCTTTTTGCTCAAGATAAAATGTGATGAGGTGGCAAAGGCTGCAGGAGCAGGGTTGGGAGATGTTGTGTTTTTTACAAAGTAGGCATCAATTATTTGAAAGTCTATGGTGAAGTTTTGGTGTGTGGCAAGTGAGACTCTAAGCTTGCGGGGAAGGGGTTTACCGTTAATTTGCCGTTAATTTAAGGTGGTTTTTGAACAGAAATTACTATATTTAAAAACGGGGGATGTACTGTGAATTTAATAGTATTGGATAATATCTCTTGGAAGGTGGATGTTAATAAGCTACTTAAAAGGTTTCATCTGCAGCCGGACAGCCAAGATGCAGCAAAGGTGGAGACGCTTGCGCGTCAGGCTGAAGAGATAGGCAGGCCAAAGGTATTGTACAAGGAGGCATATGTAGAGGATAAGGGAGAAGATTTTGTAATAGTGGACGGGGTTAAATTGACCAGCCGTATCCTTCGCATGAATCTTGAAGAGGTATACAGGGTGTTTCCATATATCGCCACTTGCGGTACTGAATTAGAAAGATGGTCCGAAACCTTAGATGATATTTTGGAGAGCTATTGGGCAGACTGCATCAAGGAGATGGCGCTGGCTGAGGCATTAAAAGCTTTTGAGAAACATCTTGATGAGAATTTTCATCCTGGTACAACATCCAGCA
>NZ_VSCO01000126.1:0-5124 GCF_047459465.1 Caldicoprobacter sp.
ATATGCTGGTGGCCAATATACTCACCCGCCGCATTCACGAGCTGTATGTCAAGCGCAGCGAGAAGGCTCTGGGAGGAATGCAGAGCAACAATACGCCCCTGGTCATAGTCATCGAAGAGGCTCACAAGTTTTTGAGCCCCGAGATGTCACGCCAGACCATATTTGGCATGATTGCCAGGGAGATGAGGAAGTACAACGTGACGCTCCTTGTAGTGGACCAGCGCCCCTCCGGCATTGACCCGGAGGTGATGTCGCAGCTGGGCACCAAGATTGTGGCCTTACTCACCGAGGAGAAGGATATAGAGTCTGTGCTGTGCGGAGTAAACAATGCTAGGATGTTGCGCAACGTCCTGGCCAGCTTGGACACGAAACAGCAGGCCATCATCATGGGGCATGCCGTTCCAATGCCGGTGGTCATAAGGACTAGAACTTACGACGAGACCTTTTATAAGGAGATTACCAAGGACGAGGACGATGCGTTTAGGCGAAGGTCACTGCCTAGGCTTAATCAAGTACCGAGTACCGGTACTTTTGCCAACGGCGCTGGCGCTGATGAGCCGCCGCCGGGCAAGGAATTTGAAGACCTCATGAAGGAGCTGTATGGGTTATGATGGAGCCTATTCGCCTTATTCATACCGGGGACCTACACATAGGGATGCAGAATTACGGCAGGCTGGATAGCACCACCGGCATCCATTCCCGCATCAACGACTTTTTGAATACCCTGGATAAGCTGGTGGATTACGCCATAGGCAACGAGGTGGACGCCGTACTCATATGCGGCGACGTATTTAAGAACAGGGAGCCCGATGTCACCCAGCAGCGGGAATTTGCCAAGAGAGTGAAACGCCTTTCGGACAACGATATAAAAGTTTACATAATAGTGGGCAATCACGACTTGCACAACGCTGCCGGCAAAGCCACATCAGTTGAGATATACGATGTGGTTGGCCTGCCGGGCGTGTACGTGCGCCGCAGGCCCAGCCTGGACGTTTTAGATACGCGGCGCGGCGCCTTTCAGGTGGTGGCGCTGCCTTATGCCTCTCCCAGCAACCTTGCCGTGGAAGGGGCTACCATAGAGGAGATCTCCATGGCTATCCGCGCTAAGCTCGGGCATCTGCTGGACATGCTGATACAGAAGCTTGACCCTGCATTGCCCACCGTCCTCATGGCACACTTTTCCCTCATAGGCGCCACGTCGGGATCGGAGAGAGCCATCATGTTGGGGAGGGAGGTGACGCTCCCCGTGAGCTTCTTTGCCAGGCCCCAAATCGATTATGTAGCTATGGGGCACATACACAAGCACCAGGTATTGTACGATAGGCCGCCGGTGGTCTATTGCGGCAGCTTGGATAGGGTGGATTTTAATGAAGAGAAAGAGGATAAAGGTTTTGTCGAGGTATTGCTCAAAAAGGGGGAAACCTCTTTTGAGTTCATAAAGCTGGATACTCGGCCCTTTAAGACTTTTTATGTGGACGCAATTGATGGTGATCCCTTCAAGAAGGTGGTAGAGGCCATTGAGGGGCAGCCTCTCAGCGATGCGATTGTCAGAGTGAAGGTGAAGTTGCCTGCCCACGCCTTGTCCCACCTTAAGGAAAGGGAGCTTTACAGGATATTGCGGGAGAAGGCCTTCTACGTGGCCGGCATCGAAAAGGATATAATCTCGGACCTTTCACACTTGAGGCACCCGGGCATCACCGAGAGGATGGATGTGGCACAGGCAGTATCCGAATACATTTCGAAAAAGGAGGAGTACAGCAGTATAAAGGAGGCGCTGCTTAAGGCCAACGAGCAGCTCATCCAGGAGCTCAAGGAGGAGGGAGCCATATGAGGCCTCTTAGTTTGTATCTGCGAAATTTTAAGTCTTACGGTGAAAAGGCACCGGTGCTGGATTTCAACCTGTTTGATGTGGCCCTGCTCAGTGGCGACAACGGTAACGGCAAATCGTCCCTGGCCGATGCCATAGCCTGGTGCCTTTGGGGCAAGTGCAAGGGCATGGATGGCAGGGGCGGCGTGGACGACCTGGTGAGGACGGGTGCCGACGACATGGAGGTGGCTTTTTCCTTTGAAGAGGATGGCCAGGTTTACAAGGTGGTGCGCAAGCGCGACAAACGAAGGGGTCAGTCATCCCTGGACTTCATGATGATGAAAGATGGCGTTTTTGTGCCCATAAGCGGAAACCGCATAGACGAGACCCAACACAAGATTCAAGAGGTCATAAAGCTGGATTATGAGACCTACCTGTGTACCGGGTATTTAAGCCAGGGTAAAGCTGACCTATTCGCCACCAAAAAGCCCAACGAGCGAAAGGAGATACTGGCTGAGATACTCAATTTGTCAGTTTACGACAAGCTGGAGAGGAAGGCCCTGGATAAGCGCAACGAGGTGCAAAATAGCTTGGAGATGCTGGAAAGGGAGATAGAGCTGCTGCAGCAGCAGATTGCAGAAAAAGAGGCGGTTCAAAGCGATATGCTCCAAGTTCAAAATGCCATTGAAGAGCTGCAAGCAAAGGAGAAAAGCCTGAGGGAGCAGCTGGAGGTATTGAGCAGGCAGAAGGAAGAAAAGAATGCCATAAAAAAGAGGATTGAATATCATCAGCAGCAGCTTGTATTGGAGCAAAAGCAGCTTACTGCCCTGGAAAAGGATAGGGTAGATTTGCAAGGGCGAATTGAGGAATACAAAAAGGTGTTACAAAACCAGCATGAAATAGAGAGCAGTTATGCCGAGTTTAAGGCCTTGGAGGAGCAGGAAAGGGCCTTGAGTTACAAATATCAGTTGACCGCCGAGCTTAAGGCCCGTAAGGAACATCTGCTGGGCGAGCTACGCATTAGGGAGCAGGAATTGCGTCACCACATGGATGTGCTGGAGAGGGAGAAAGCGCAGCTTGAGAGTAAGGTGGCACAGGAAGAGGCTTTGCAGAGGGAATATCAGACCTGCCAGAAGGGCATAGAGGAGCTGAATGCCCTGGAGAGGGAGCTAGAGGCGCTGGAGAAGAGGATAGCAGAGATTAGTCAGGAGACAGCTGACCTGACTGGTAGGGAAGGGACTTTACAGAGACAGCTGGAAGAGCTGAGGGAAAGGTATACCGCGCTTAAAGGCGTGAAGTCCAGCTGTCCGGTTTGTGGGAAGCCTTTGGATGTGCAGCACAGGGATGAACTGTTGAAGGAGATAGCCGATCACGGGAAGGCTGCCCAGCAGTCACTACAGGCGCTAAAGAAGGAGATGGAGGGTCTTGAAAATGAAAGGAAGCGGGTACAGCTACGGATTGATAGCATAAAGGCAAGGCTTAAAAGCCGCAGCAAGCTGGAATCACGTTTGGCTTTGATAGATGGCCAGATGGGTGAAATAAGGGAGGCACGGCAAAGGATTGAAGTGCTGAAGGCGCAACTTGTTCCTCTTAAAGAGCAGCTGGAAACAATGGGCTATGCTAGGGAGACCATACAGGAGATAGAGGAGATTGAGCGCCAGATACAGCAGGTGGGCTATGACCCGCAGGAGCATAGCCGCGTGCGCGATAAATTGAGTAAGCTGTCCAAGGTTCCCAGCCAATGGGAAGCCGTGCAAAAAGCTCGGGTGCAAATGGATTCCGATCTTGAGAGCCTGCAGCGGCTAATTGGGCTCATCGATGATAGAAAAAAGCATATTCAGGATATGTCGCTTTCGCTGGAGACGCTGCACAGTTCCATAAAAGACTTGCCAGACATACTTGATAGAGTATCAAAACTGGAGCGAGAGCTTGAAGACATTCAGAGGGAGCTTCGCTCTATGGAAGCCAAGAGAGGAGCTTTAAAGGAGCGCATGGATAAGATTTTGGTAGCTGAGCAGCAGCTCGACAAGAAGAGGGAGGAGCAGCGCCGGCTGCATGAGCAGTTGGAAGTGTATAAGGCGCTGGCTTTGATATATGGCAAACGGGGCATTCAGGCCGCCATCATTGAAAATGCCATACCCGAACTTCAGGATGAGACCAACCGTATTTTAGCTAAAATTACTGATGGGCGTCTGGCTGTGGAGTTTTTGACGCAGCGTGATACCAAGTCGGGTAACGTGGTCGAGACGCTGGATATCAAGATATCCGACGGCATGGATACCAGAAAATACGAGACATATTCCGGCGGTGAGGAATTTCGCATTAACTTTGCCATACGCATTGCCCTTGCCAAGATACTGGCCAACAGGGCCGGAGCCAATATGCGGATGCTAATACTCGATGAAGGTTTTGGCGTGCTGGATGAGCAGGGGCGGGAACGCCTGGTAGAGGTTATAAATGCCATAAGGGATGAGTTTGACAAGATACTGGTGATCACCCACGTGAGTGAGCTTAAAGACGCATTCCCGGTTCAGATAGAGGTTATAAAGACGCCAGAGGGCTCAACTTTCAGGTTGGTGGGCTAAAATTTATACGATGCCGATATATTTTTTTGCAAGCTGATGCATTGATAAGGGATTGACGAAAATACACATAAAAGCCGACTAAAATTATACAAATTATACAAATTCTCTAAGAATTTCACGTGTGTGTTAAACGTATATGTACATTGTGGTATAATTAATATATATGTACATTGTAGTATAATTAATACCTAAATGGGAAGCACCTGTTGGAGAAGGAGGCAGATGACAGCAGTTGATGGATAGCTGAGGTGCGTAATCTAAAGGGGGAGGGTATTAAATGAGCGATGAGGCCTTGCTTGTGGAGAAGGCCCAAAATGGCGATGTGTTGGCGTTCGAAGAGCTGGTCTCCTTTTACGCAAAAAAGATATATAACTACTGTTATAGAATGACAAACAACCGTGAGGACGCAGAAGATCTGGCCCAAGAGGTGTTTATAAAGGTATATCGAAATCTAAAATCGTTTAAAAGGGATAGCAAATTTTCAACCTGGATATACCGCATTGCATATAATACATGCGTTGATAGATATCGAAAAAGTAAGAAGCTTGATACTGTTTCGCTAAATTACGGCAAGGATGAAGGAGCCGTTGAGATACAGCTTGTATCCGATGATCCCCTACCGGAAGAAGAGGTGATAAAGAAGGAACGATACAGGAAACTACAGGCCTGTATCGCTAGTTTAAAGCCCGAATATAAAACGGCGCTTATACTGAGAGATATACAGAATTACAG
>NZ_VSCO01000014.1:0-22042 GCF_047459465.1 Caldicoprobacter sp.
CCTTAAAGGAGGCTATTGAGAGGCAACTGACTGCGAAGCTCTAGTAACGTCTTAACAATTGGATTTATATTGGCAGAATTGAGAGGCCAATGACCGATATGTTCAGATGTATAAGGACATTGAAATCCAAGATTTTATTGCTTTACCATAACCGTTATCATTCTATCGTTGGTGATATCCATCTGTTTGGTGAATTTTAATGTCTTCGTCGGGCTAAAGAAGATTCAAACCGTCAACCATAATCTGTGCATTTTTAATGAAAAAGCGAAGAAGGAGTTGGAGCTCAGGATGTTGGGAAATTAAATAAACCCGCATTTCTTTAAAATACCCTTAATTCTATAAAGTGAATGGCCATGATACAGGGGTCTACAGGCATTGCTGAAATGGTTAGCTCCCTTTCTGTGCTTTTAAGGAATATAGCTACCGGTACCGATGAGCTTATTACCACAAACCGCTATTTTTTATGCTTAAAAAAATTTTACCGCTTTTTCTTAAAAAGTTTTACTTTTACGGCTATAATTTTTTTATAGAAAATTTTTTAATGAAGATTGAAGAAATTTATATAAACATCCATCTATTTACCCTACTTTGTTTTATGGGTTATTTTTGGCAGTATGATATGCATGTAATAAAGGCATATGAAGATGATTTTTTTGTCAGCCTATCTTCTATAATGCTTTCGGCGTTACGGTAATTAGGACTGTCTTGGGTACATTTTTAAATTTGAGTGTACTATGGCTTATGTACTTGCTAAAGAGCGCCTAATAGGGAGAAAGAAAGGGAAAAACTGGGCGTGGCGCTTTATTACGGCAGGTATTCAGAGAACCAAAATGGATGATCAACTAACAGATATATTAACTCAATCGTGGGGAGAATTAGGAATACAACATTTAGAGATGACTGATTCTCTTTGGTTTTACGATGAAATTTCTATGTTTGCTCCGTATTTCCCAGAGTTGGCCGACTATGATTTGGATTCATTTAAAGTAGAATTTAGGGATAAAGCAATTATGGGGCAAATAATTGATCAAGAATGGGATAATTTTGTTGAGAGATGGAGAAATTCTGGAGGGAATGAATGGATAAGGCTTCATACCGAATGGTATGAAAATGAGTACAATAAATAGTAAAAATAATAATTAAGGCATTATGGTTTAAAGGCATTATGGTATAAGTAACTGCTGTATCCGTCTGTATTTTTACAGACGGATACAAATCTTTTTATCTGCTTTTTAAGGAAATGCATTTTGTTATATAATTAGATTTACGACGCTACAATTCAAGAAATTGTATATTTAAAAAAAGGGAGACGGGTAGAACGATGGATGAGGTTTTGTTACAAAAGGAAGATTTTTCGGATTTCAAAGTAGGCGATTTTCCTTATGACCCCGAACATTCCGCCATGGGGGAATATCATTATTATCCGCCCAAAGGTTATCAGGGGAATTGGTATTGTCCCATTACCGATTCAGAATTGAGGGGACCTATGTGGATGATTGTTCTTCAAGAAAATGGACAAAAAGCTATAGAATCTCAGGTTTTAAAAAGAACAAGGCCCTCAGCTTGGAATATGGTAGTGACTGGTTGTGATGACTGGGATGATTATCAAGTAGAAGTAGAATTGAGGATGCTCAATACATCTTTGCTGTGTGGGCTGGCCTTTCGATATCAAAACAGCCGATGCTTTTACATTCTCTGTTTTGAGGATCAAAAGGTAAAGATTATAAAAAGAAATCAGGA
This sequence comes from Caldicoprobacter sp., assembly GCF_047459465.1. Taxonomy (NCBI): domain Bacteria; kingdom Bacillati; phylum Bacillota; class Clostridia; order Caldicoprobacterales; family Caldicoprobacteraceae; genus Caldicoprobacter; species Caldicoprobacter sp. The sequence continues at coordinate 1,741 of NZ_VSCO01000014.1, forward strand.
AGAGTACGTTGAATTGGCTTCAAAGGCTTTTGAATACAATTGCGATAGAATATACAGGCTAAAAGTTTTATGTGATGGTATGCATTTTAGCGCTTATGTTGATGATGAGAATATTTTTAACGTTACGGATTCTACTTTTGCAAGTGGGAAAGTAGCTTTATGCGCTAATGGTCCTGCTCAATTCTCTAACATTCGGATATCTACTACTAAAGAAGCGTATAACAAGCTTTCCATTAAACGCCAAAAGTATCAACAAGAGTTGGAAGAAGAGAGAAAGAGATATCCTCAACCTAAGTTATGGAAGGTTTTGGATTTAAAGGATTTTGGAGCTGGACGAAGTATAAGATTTGGGGATTTAACAGGTGATGGCCGATATGATATCGTCATAGCTCAGTGTCAAAAGAGAGTGTTTAAGGATCGTTACGCCAATATCAGCTGCCTTACGGCCATAGACCTGGATGGCAATATACTATGGCAGATAGGAGAGCCAAATCCCGAAAATGCATTCATTACTGCCGACCTGCCCTTTCAGATCGCGGATGTAGATATGGATGGAAAAAATGAGGTGATCGTTGCAAAGGATTTCAAGTTGATGATATTGGAAGGCAGTACCGGTAAGATAAAGAAGTGTATAGATACTCCCATTTCAGATGACCCCATAGAAACGCTGTATTCGGGAGTTCCATTTGGGCGCTATGCTTTTGACAGGGTTAACATTGACTGTATAAGGATATGCAATTTTTCGGGGAAGGAAAAGCCTACTGACATATTAATTAAGGATAGATATAGTAGGGTGTGGGTCTATGACAACGAGTTGAATTTTATGTGGAAATATCATGATGGGATAACCGGCCACTTCCCGTACACTAAAGACATTAATAATGACGGAAGAGAAGAAATGGTGGTAGGATATAATCTTGTGGATGCCGATGGGCGTAAGCTGTGGACTCTTCCCATATACACCGATCATACCGATGAAATAATAATAGGAAAGTTAAATCCAAAGGATGAGGAAGAAATTATTGCCATGGTATGCGGCGATGAAGGGCTTGTACTTTGTGATTTGAAGGGCAATATCATTAAAAAGATGTTAATTGGCCATGCTCAGAGAATTAGCATAGGAAAATATAGGCCCGATTTAGAAGGCTTTCAGATCGCCGTTACCACTTATTGGGGGCATCAGGGGATAATATATCTATTTGATGATAAGGGCAATATGTTGTGGTCATGGGAACCCGGAACCAATGGGAATATAATTGCGCCGGTTAATTGGACGGGGGACGGCCAAGACTTGATTTTGCTCAATGGAAATGTAGAGAAAGGAGGTATGATAGACGGATTTGGTAGAAGGGTAGTTGTATTTCCTGATGACGGCCATCCCGATCTCTGCGCTGAAGTCATTGATTTAACAGGGGATTGCCGCGATGAGATAGTATTATGGGATAACAGCAAGATGTTCATTTATACGCAGGATAGAGAATTTAAAGGGGACAAGATTTATTGCCCCTATAAATATCCAACTTATAACGCATCGAACTACAGAGGCGAATATTCATGGCCAAGATGGATTGAAGTTTAATATAACTTGAAAGTCAGCTTTACCGCCTTGCAGATTGTGGTTACTAGACAATACTACATACATTACACCGATGTCGGAGGCGTACAAAAATCTGAATATGCTTCCTTAAGGATTGGAGGTATTTGGGATTGTCTGCTTGATAAACCACTATATTGTTGCATAAAAATAAAAAATTTTCTTTGATTTGTCACCTCTTAGAGATATATTCCATAGTATATATTGTGAGAAATAAATAATCGCTATGTTTGCCAGTAAACATAAAATTAACAGTTTTACTGGCGAACAAGAAACTAGACGAGAAGGGAATGTTGTTTATGCTGGATATCGATTTCAATGAATTGAAGGCTCAACTGAAAGCCGAACTTGAGGCTGAGTTAAAAGCTGCTATAAAATCCGAGGTTGAAGGGGAACAAGATGTTGAAGTGGAGGAAGAGGAGTACAACAACCAGAAGCAGCATAACAAGCAAATTAACTACAACATCTTGACCCAGAAGCAATACCAGGGACAGAGGACCGAGAGCGACACTGATGTAGAATCTGAAAGTGAAGCCAAAGCCGATGCAAGAAGCAGAAACAAGGCAAAGGCCGATAGCGAGTCAAAATCTGAAAGCGAGGCAAAAGTAGAACCCGACAAAAAAGGGAAATACTTTGTTTAATGTAAACTAAGGTGGGGATTTCCCCACCTTATACATATGAGCTGCATAAAATGAATATAGGGGGGGCATTATGGAGCTACAAGAAAGGATATGTGATGGGAAATTTGATGTGGGTGAGGCAAAAAAAGGGGATACACTAGAAAGCAAAAGCGTCCAGTATAATTATCAAGATCTGGATCAGGAACAAAAGGTTGATGTAAATCCAAAACAGACCAACGCACAAAATATTTACATTTATGTAAATGGCGTTAACGGCAATCTTGCTGCAAAGTTAACCGGAGTTACTTATATTGAAGAGAGCAAGAAGGTTGCTCCGTATGCGAAGATACGTTTGTTTTTTGGTCATGAGAGCTTAATACCGGTATACGAAGCTAATTCTGACAGTAATGGGAATTTTGTTATCGAAGATTTACCGCCTGGTTACTACACATTATCCGCTGAGCACGGCGATTTAAAATATCGTTCGCATATTCTTAAAATCCTTCCCGCCCAAATAGTACATGTATCGGTATTGCTGAAGTGATACGATGATTATCCTTTGTATAAATAAAAATGCCATATTGACCCAAGCAAACACGGCGGCATATAATGGGTTTGTCGATACATGTACAGGAGGTAGGGAATATGAGTGTTAAGAAAAAGATATTATTATTGGCTTTTGTTATTTTGTTTCTGTGTTCTCTGGTTGGATGTATCCCTGGAGATGGAACGCATACGCCAGACAAGCCCGCGGGATTTTTCTGGGGAATCTGGCACGGCTGGGTTGCACCCTTGTCCCTGATAATAGGATTTTTTGATAGAAACATCAGGATTTATGAGATACACAACAGCGGCTGGTTTTACGATTTGGGATTTTATATTGCCGTAATAAGCGGGTTTGGCGGAATATCTTTTGTAAGAAAGAAAAAGAAATAAAAACTATGAAAGGTTATGATTGAGAAGGGGGCAAAATCCATATGGGCATCATCAACACAGTTCCAACGGCTAATCCTCTTAAATTGTGGTACCGTCAGCCTGCCAGGGAATGGGTAGAGGCCCTGCCGCTTGGCAATGGCCGCATTGGCGGGATGGTTTTTGGTGGCGTACCCCACGAACGGATTCAGCTTAACGAGGATACTTTGTGGTCGGGATGCCCCAGGGATACCAATAACTATGATGCTATAAATTATCTTCAACGGGTCAGGCAGCTCATATTTGAGGGGCACTACGCGGAAGCGCAAAAAATAATTGAAGAAAAGATGTTGGGGCCATGGAATGAATCCTATCAGCCCATGGCTGATCTGTACATAGCTTTTGAGCATGAAGGGCCTATTGCCGATTATAAAAGGGAACTTGACCTTGAGACCGCTGTAGCAAGAGTTGAGTATAGGATAGGGGATGTGATCTATACAAGGGAGGCCTTCATAAGTGCTGTAGACCAGGTGCTGGTGGTGCGCATAACATCCAGCCGCCCTGGCCATATTGCTTTACGTGCCATGCTGGATAGCGTGCATCCCCATTCTCTTTGTCGGGCTGGGGACAAGCATATGGTTTTGCACGGTAGAGTCCCCATCCATGTGGAGCCCAGCTACGTCAGCAGTGACAACCCAGTCATATATGAAGAAGGAAAGGGCATGGAATTCGAGTGTAGAATGGCCATCATAACCGATGGCGTTGTGTCTGAAGGCAAGGATTTTAAGGCTGACAATGTAAATGCCCATGATGGTATAAGGGTAGAAGGAGCCAGCGAAGTCCTCATTATTTTGTCTGCTGCTACCAGCTTTAACGGATACGATAAGGACCCTGCCCTTGAAGGTAAAGACTGTTCGGAAGCTTGTAAGCGTATGCTTTGGGACGCACTTCAGAAATCATACCGGGAACTGCTGGATGACCACATACGGGATTACCAGGCTATCTTTAAGCGGGTGGACCTGTATCTGGGGACTTCAGAGGCTGTAAACCTCCCTACCGATGAGCGGCTAAGGGCTTTGCAGGCCGGTGCGGATGACCCGCAGCTTATAGCCCTGTACTTCCAATACGGCAGGTACCTTCTCATCTCTAGCTCAAGGCCCGGTACTCAGCCCGCCAATCTTCAGGGTATATGGAATCAAGAGGTAAGGCCCCCCTGGAGCAGCAACTGGACGGTAAACATCAATACCCAGATGAATTACTGGCCTGCTGAGGTGTGCAACATGGCCGAATGCCATGAGCCGCTGTTCGACATGATCGACCAGCTCAGGATAAACGGCCGAAAAACGGCGCGGATTCATTATGGCTGTAGAGGCTGGACGGTGCACCACAACGTGGATATATGGCGTACCACCACGCCTGCCGGCGGTTCGGCCAAATGGGCTTTCTGGCCCATGGCGGGGGCATGGCTGTGTAGGCATCTTTGGGAGCATTACGAGTTTAGCCAGGATGAGGAGTTCCTGGCATCGAGGGCATATCCTGCCATGAAGGAGGCTGCTCTTTTCTGTCTGGACTGGCTGGTGGAGGACAGCGATGGCAACCTCGTTACCTGTCCTTCCACTTCCCCTGAAAACGAGTTTATAACCCCTGAGGGGAAGCGCTGTGCCGTCAGCATGGCCTCAACCATGGATATGTCCATCATATGGGATTTGTTTACCCACTGCATAGAAGCCTCCCGCATATTGAATATCGATGAGGATTTCAGGCAGCAGCTTGAGCGAGCTAGAGAGAGGCTTTATAAGCCCCGCATTGGCCGTTTTGGGCAGCTACAGGAGTGGTTTGACGATTTTGACGAGCATGAACCCGGCCACAGGCATGTATCGCATTTGTATGGCCTGTACCCCGGCCACCAGTTTACCTTTAAAAATGAGCCACATTTGGTTGAAGCCTGTAAAAGATCACTCGAAAGGCGGCTGCAACACGGCGGAGGGCACACCGGCTGGAGCTGTGCATGGATCATCAACCTGTGGGCCCGCCTCAGAGAGCCAGAGCAGGCATACAAGTATGTACAGGTTTTGCTCAAGCGCTCTACATACCCCAACCTGTTTGATGCACATCCGCCATTTCAGATAGACGGCAACTTTGGCGGCACTGCTGGTATTGCCGAGATGCTTTTGCAGAGCCATGAGGGGGAGATTTATCTGCTGCCTGCTCTACCACGGGCATGGGAAACCGGGTATGTAAAAGGGCTCAGGGCCAGGGGAGGCTTTGAAGTCGATATGGAATGGGAGCAAGGCAGGCTGACAAGGGCGGTTATCCGTTCGTTGGCAGGCAGGCGCTGCAGGGTTCGCACCTCTATCCCTGTCGAAGTAGAGTACAACGGAAAGCCTTATCCAGCGGTTGGGCTTGAACCCGGAGTGATAGAGTTTGAGACAGAGGAAGGGGGATGCTATTATCTATATTCATCAGAGATTAAAAAGATTTAAAGCCACCAAAAGAGTTGTGATTTCAACTTTTTTAATTGGCTTATTTGCCTTTTTTGTATTGTGAAAACAATTTTATCGTCGTGACAAGCATAGACGTTGAAGCGCACAGGCTGCCCGATGCCTTTGATGGGTATAGGGTGTTCACGTCTTACAAAATACATATGCCGCTATAACAAAAGGTGAAGATGAGATTTATGTTGTTGGGATAGACGACCCTGTATCGGTAAATTCGGCATATTATGGAGGAGCATCGATAGCTGAAAGGAATATTCTACAGGCGTTAGAGGGGCTTGAAAAGTCTGATGCCTTCAAAATGCTGCTTGCCCATAGACCGGGGATGTTTTCTCTCTACAGCAGCTATCAATTTGACGTGATTTTATCCGGACATGTTCACGGTGGACAGGTGAGGCTTCCTTTTATAGGAGGGTTGGTTGCGCCCAATCAGGGGTTGTTTCCAAAATATACAGCCGCGAAATATGAAAAAGAGGATAGCGTTATGATCGTTAGCCGAGGGCTGAGGAATAGTATTTTTCCTCAGAGGATCTTCAACCGACCGGAAGTCATCGTCATTACGCTAAAAAATACACTAGATCTTGACGCAGCCCCACTGAAATGAGCACTTGACAAAAGCTGCAATGTATCTATATAATAAGAAACGATTGCAGATGGGGTGATGAAATTGGTCATTGATGTGTCGGACATTCTAAAGCAAAAAGGCACCTCCAAGGAGTTTAGAGGGAGCCAGCCCCTGGAAGACATCATATATCAGGGAGAAAGGATAAGCCTGTTAGGTCCGGTGGAGGTATCAGGTGACATAACCAATACCGGCAAGTTGCTAGTGCTTAACGCCGATGCAGCGGCTAAATTGTTGCTGCACTGCAGCAGATGTACCAAACCCTATGATAAGGAGTTGAAGTTTAGCTTTACCATCAGATTGAGCAAGATAGGTGATCCAGAGGATCCAGACATTTTTGTCTATGAAGGTGAGGAAGTGGACCTGAAGGATATAATCCTTGAATTCTTGCTGCTTGAGCTGCCCATGCGCGGACAATGCAGTGAGGACTGCAAAGGGTTATGTCCATATTGTGGTTGTGATTTAAATGTAGAGCAGTGTCATTGCCAAGAGAGGGTGGAGTACCAGGAAGAACGCGTGGTAGACCCGCGCCTTCTGGCTCTGAAAAAAGCACTATCTGCCAATGGTGAGGAGGTGTAAGAATGGCTGTACCCAAGAGAAAGACTTCGAGGGCAAGAAGGGATAAGAGGAGGGCTCAGTGGAAGGTTACCGTACCCAGCATTGTGAAGTGTCCACAGTGCGGAGAACCCAAGCTCTCTCATAGGGCGTGCAGGCATTGTGGCTATTATAAGCGCAGACAGGTTATTGAAGTGGAAGAAGGATCTGCCCAAAAATAAGGGCAGTTCTTCTATTTTTGGCAATAAAAATTGTGTGCCGGGAAATGATTTCCATGCTATAATATCCTCAGATGTTTAAAAATGCAGTAATATGGGAGGGGTACAGGTGAAGGCTTTGAGGAATCGAAACGAGATCGATGAGAAATATAAGTGGAGGCTGGAGGACATATACGAGGACGAGCAGCTGTGGGAGCAAGACTATCAGGATACAAAGCAGCTACTGGAGGAAATTGCTAGCTTTAAGGGTAAGATAAATACCGCCGAGAACCTGCTTAAGGTGCTCAAGTTAAGCGACCAAATAGGCATGAGGCTGGAAAAGATATTTGCGTATGCCAGGATGCGAAGGGATGAGGATAACACTAATACCAAGTATCAGGCTTTGGCCGATAGGGCTATGCGGCTGAGCATAGAAGCTTCCAGCGCTACATCCTTTATAGTGCCCGAAATTTTAGCCATGGACGAAGCCCAATTGAGAGCCATGATGGAAGAGCTGGAAGAGCTGAAGGTTTATAGGCAATACCTGGATAACCTGCTGAGATACAAACCCCATGTTCTTTCATCGGAAGAGGAGAAGATATTGGCCGAGACGCAGATCATGGCTCAATCGATTTCCAATATATACACCATGTTAAATAACGCCGATTTGAGGTTCCCATCTATAAAGGATGAGCAGGGCAATGAGGTGGAGCTGACTCACGGCAACTTTATAAGCTTTTTGCAGAGCCGCAACAGGGATGTGAGGAGATCAGCCTTCGACGCCATGTACGATACTTATAAGAAATACATAAACACCTTTGCTGCCACCATGGCAGGCAACGTCAAGAAGGATATCTTTTATGCCAGCATAAGAAAGTACAACTCGGCCTTGGAGGCATCGCTGTTTGATGACAACGTGGATGTGGCCGTGTATAACAACCTCATAGACACAGTGCACAAGAGGCTGGGAGCGTTGCACAGATATGTGGGCATAAAGAAGCGGCTTTTGGGGCTTGATGAGATACACATGTATGACCTCTATGTTCCACTAATACCGGAGTATGACAAAGAGTTTACCTATGAGGAAGCGGTGGATTTGGTGCTGGAGGGCTTAAAGCCCCTTGGGGATGAGTACATCAGCCTGCTAAAAGAGGGCTTCTCTTCGAGGTGGATTGACGTTTACGAAAACAGGGGGAAAACCTCAGGGGCTTATTCATGGGGAGCATACGGAGTGCACCCATACGTGCTTCTCAACTTCCAGGGTACCCTAAATGATGTGTTCACCATTGCTCACGAGATGGGCCACGCCCTTCATACTTACTATTCCAATTCAGCACAACCTTACGTTTACGCCGATTATAGGATTATCCTGGCCGAGGTTGCTTCAACATGTAACGAGGCCATACTGATTGACTATCTTTTGAAGAATACCAAGGACGAGAAGGAAAGGCTGTACCTATTGAACCACTTCCTTGAGGAGTTCAGGACTACGGTGTTTAGACAGGTGATGTTTGCCGAATTCGAAAAGATAATCCATGAGATGGCTGAAAAGGGAGAGGCCCTGACGGCCGAAACCTTAAGTCAAAAATACTATGAGCTGAATAAGCTGTATTATGGAAATGAGATAGTGGTGGATGAAGGCATTAGCTACGAATGGGCTAGGATCCCTCACTTCTACAGGAATTTTTACGTATACAAATACGCCACCGGCTTTTCGGCCGCAATAGCCATCTCGCAGATGATCATGAATGAAGGCAGTGCGGCGGTGGAGAGATATAAGGAGTTCCTAAAGAGCGGAAGTTCGGATTACCCATTGAATATATTGAAGAAAGCCGGGGTGGACCTTACGGTTCCAAAACCCATTGATGATGCACTGGACGTATTCGAGAGGTTGCTCGACGAGTTTGAAAGGTGACGTTAGGTATGACAGCCTACACCAAGTAGCCTATATGATGTGTTGCGGGGAGAGCGATATATATGGCGTTCTAGCGGGAGCGGTATTGAAACGATTATCCGGCTCCCGCTTTGCGCTTTATTGGTTTATTTCCATCTACTTTTGTCATTGATAACGCCTGCATCGTCTGCAACCTCGTTTAAATGTGATTACTTCCTCCCGAGCCAGGTTTTATCACCTTGCTCATTGTAAGAAATTGCTTTAATCAGGCCATTTAAAGTAAAATTAAAAAACTATTGCATTTCTTCCATTAATTTTGTATACTACTTTTAGTACCTGGTATTAATAGCAGATGATGAGCATAGAATATACCATGAGGTGATTGATGAATGGCGCGGCTTACCCTACCTAAAAAGGCCAGGCAAAAGGCGCTGCTGGAGCGCCTTAAAGCTGATCCGTTTTTGACGGACGAGGAGCTCAGCGATATATTCCACGTCAGCGTGCAGACCATTCGCTTAGACAGGCTTGAGCTGGGGATTCCCGAGCTGCGCGAGAGGATTAAAAGCGTTGCAGAGCGAAACTACGAGAAGATTCGTGCCATTGGAGGTCGGGAGATAGTTGGGGAGCTTATCGAGCTGGAGCTAGGCAAAAGCGGCATTTCTATACTCACCCCCACGGAGGATATGGTGTTTCAAAAGACCAAGATAGTGCGCGGGCATTACATCTATGCCCAGGCCGAGTCCTTGGCCATTGCGGTCATCGATGCCAAGGTGGCCTTGATAGGCGTGGCCAACATAAAGTACAAGACTCCGGTTTATCTCGGTGATAAGCTGGTGGCCAAAGCCGAAGTGGTAAGGCGTAGAGGCAACAAGTATTTCGTGTGGGTAAAGACAAAGGTAAACTATCAGGAAGCCTTCAGGGGGAAGTTTATACTGGTTTCTATGGAGGAAGGACAATAGGAATATATTTAGGAGGGTGTATATGGTGAACATAATTGTAGATGCGATGGGTGGAGACAAGGCGCCGGGGGAAGTTATACAGGGTTGCATAGATGCGGTACGTGAGTATGATATCTCCCTCACTCTGGTCGGGGAAGAGGACGTCATACGGGATGAATTAAAAAGGAGAAATGCGCCGGAGGGAAGATTTACAGTAGTACATGCCTCGGAAGTCATACATGCAGACGATGCGCCTGTGGCTGCCATAAGGGGAAAAAAGGATTCGTCCATGGTAAAGGGGTTTGAACTGCTCAAGCAGAACCCGGGAGCCGTATTTGTTTCGGCCGGCAACACGGGGGCCTTGATGGCCGGAGCCCTCCTCATAGTAGGCAGGATAAAGGGAATTGATCGCCCGGCCCTAGCGCCCATGATACCCACGCTGAAGAGGGGTACGCTGCTCATAGATGCCGGGGCCAACGCCGAGTGTAAGCCCAAAAATTTGGTGCAGTTTGCAGTGATGGGCTCCATTTATATGGAGAGGGTTATGGGGTATAAAAACCCTACAGTGGGGCTGGTCAACATAGGCCAAGAGGAGAGCAAGGGCAACGAGCTGACCAAAGAGGCATATAAGCTCCTAAAAGCCGAGAAATCCATCAATTTCATAGGCAACGTCGAGCCGAGGGATATGCTGGAAGGCGTGGCCGATGTCCTGGTATGCGACGGTTTTGTGGGCAACGTCATATTGAAGCTCACTGAGGGCGTTGCACTGGGAATTTTCCAGATGCTGAAAGAGGAACTCACTAAAAATGCAGTGACAAAGATGGGAGCCATGCTGCTTAAACCTGCTTTTAAGAGGCTTAAAAGCAGGATGGACTATGCAGAACACGGAGGGGCACCGCTCCTTGGCGTAAAAGGTGGTGTCATAAAGGCCCACGGAAGTTCAGATGCGAGGGCCATTAAGAATGCCATACGTCAGGCCATGCTGTTCATACAAAACAACGTGCTAGAGACCATTACCGATTACGTGAGGTCATCCGAGGAGGTCTAATATGGCAAAGTTGTTTAATGGCGGCATAATTGCCACCGGAAGCTATGTGCCCGAAAAGGTCATAACCAACCATGACCTTGCAAGGATAGTTGACACCTCTGATGAATGGATTGTAACCAGGACCGGCATTCGTGAGAGGCGCATCGCTGACCCCCATATCGCCACTTCCGACTTGGCTACCATAGCGGCTCGGAGAACTCTCGAAAGCGCGCACCTCACGCCGCAGGATATCGACATGATCATTGTGGCAACCGTCACCCCTGACATGCATTTCCCGTCGACTGCCTGCCTGGTACAAAGGAATATAGGCGCTACAAATGCCTCGGCTTTTGACCTTGAAGCGGCCTGCTCAGGCTTTTTATACGGCATAATTGTGGCCAATCAGTTTGTGGCCACCGGCTTTTGCAAAAATGTGATGGTGATCGGTGCCGAGTGCATGAGCAAGTTTGTCAACTGGAAGGATCGCAACACCTGCATTCTCTTTGGCGATGGGGCTGGAGCGGTTATAGTGAGCCGAGTGGACGAAGGGTATGGCTTTTTGTCACAGGTTCTGGGCGCTGACGGCAGCGGGGCTGAGCTGCTCATGCTGGAGGCCGGAGGTTCGAGGAAGCCGCCGACTTTTGAGACCGTTGAAAAGGAGCTGCATTACATCCATATGGATGGAAGCGAGGTATTCAAGTTCGCCGTGCAAACCATGGCCGCCATGGCTGAAGAAGCGGTACAAAGGGCGGGGCTTACAAAGGAACAGGTGGATTTCTTGATCCCGCATCAGGCCAATATAAGGATCATAGAGGCGGCTAGAAAGAAGCTGGAACTCCCCGAGGATAAGGTATACATAAATCTTGACCGTTATGGCAACATGTCTGCCGCCTCCATACCGGTAGCTTTGGACGAAGCGGTAAAACAGGGGCGCATTAAAAAAGGCCACAACATAGTCATGGTGGGATTTGGCGCCGGCCTTACGTGGGGCGCCTGTACCATAAGATGGGCGGTGTAATTCGTTGTTTATGGCGTTTTGATGTGCACCGTGGGACATTGCGTTAGCCAAAGCGTACCAATGAGATGGACTTCAAAGGCAATTCAATCGTTACGGGCAATAGCTGTTGGCGATAGAGCACAAAGGGGGTATTTTATGAAGAGAAAGATTGCCTTTGTATTTCCTGGCCAGGGAGCGCAGTATGTGGGCATGGGGAAGGATCTATATGACAACTATGCTGAGGCAAGGGAACTGTTTGATAGGGCTGATGAGATACTGGCAAATGGCATAAAAAGCATGTGCTTTGAAGGTCCAGAGGAGGAACTCAAAAAGACAGAAAATACGCAGCCGGCCATTCTCCTGGTGAGCGTAGCCGCCATGAGGGTGCTTCAAAGATACGGCATCCATCCCGATATGGTGGCGGGGCTCAGCCTTGGGGAGTACAGCGCTTTGGTGGCGGCCAGCTCCATTACCTTTGAAGATGCCCTTCCCCTGGTCATGAAGCGGGGGAGGTTCATGCAGCAGGCGGTACCCTTGGGTCATGGCAGCATGGCCGCCGTGCTGGGCCTTGAACGCCAAAAAGTGGAGGAGTGTTGCAATCTGGCTTCGGATGTAGGAGTGGTGGAACCTGCAAACTACAATTGCCCCGGGCAAATCGTCATATCGGGCCATGTAGCTGCTGTTGAAAAAGCCTGTGCCATAGCAAAGGAGATGGGGGCCAAGCGAATAGTGCCGTTGGCAGTAAGCGCACCCTTCCACTGCTCGCTGCTCAAGCCGGCCGGTGAGGCACTTCAAAAGGAGCTTGATGGGATCGATATTAAAGATCCGCAAATTCCGGTGATATCCAACGTGGAGGCTCTTCCTGTAAGGGATGCAGCCCACATACGCAAGCTGCTGGTTCAGCAGGTGAGCAGCCCCGTAAGGTGGGAGGACAGCGTCCGGTACATGATAAGCCAGGGCATAGAAGTATTCATCGAGGTGGGGCCGGGTAAAGTGCTAACCGGCTTTTTGAAGAAAATTTCCCCTGAAGTTAGGGGGTATAACGTGGGGGACATAAAGTCCCTGGAAGCCACACTGAAAGAGCTGGGAGGTATGATATGATGGAGCTCGAAGGGAAAACGGCCCTTGTTACGGGTGCTTCACGGGGAATTGGCAGGGCTATTGCCCTATACCTGGCCGAGCTGGGAGCCCAGGTTGCTGTCAATTACTCCAGCTCCGAGCAGCGGGCCCTTGAGGTGGTGGAAGCCATAAAAGGAAAGGGTGGCAGGGCCATTGCGATTAAAGCCGATGTGTCAAATCCCCAGGAAGTAGAGGCCATGTTTGATAGGGTGTTGGAGGAATTTGGAGACCTGGATATATTAGTCAACAATGCGGGGATCACCCGCGATGGGCTGCTCATTAGGATGAAACAGGAGGACTGGGACGCGGTACTGGATATCAATCTCAAGGGGGTGTATAACTGCTCAAAGGCCGCTGCAAAGATCATGGTCAGAAGGCGCAAGGGGAAGATAATAAACATATCGTCAGTAGTGGGGGTGGCAGGCAACGCGGGGCAGGCCAATTACGCTGCAGCAAAAGCAGGAGTCATAGGCTTTTCCAAGGCCATAGCAAGGGAACTGGCTCCCCGCAACATTCAGGTGAACGTGGTGGCCCCTGGATTTATAGAGACCGATATGACAGCTGCGCTGCCTGAAACAATAAGACAGGAGATGCTAAAGCAGATACCTTTGGGCAGATACGGGGACCCTATGGACGTGGCTTATGTGGTGGGTTTTTTGGCATCCGACAAGAGCCAGTATATAACCGGACAGGTGATACATGTTGACGGTGGGATGATAATGTAATATGATTGGTATTAATAGCAATCATAATACGTTTTGTAATGATAAGGTGGTTATTTACAGAACAGCGTTAAACGGCATCAAAGATGGGATTAAAGGATGAAGCTTATGTCCCAGCAGCAACCGTAGCACAGAGTCTGGACATTGAAGGGAGGTGAAAAGGATGATCTTTGAAAAGGTAAGGGATATAATCGTTGAGCAGCTAGGGGTCGATGCTGAGGAGGTCACCCTGGAGTCCAAATTCATCGATGACCTGGGGGCGGATTCTCTCGACATCGTTGAACTCATCATGGCTTTGGAAGAGGAGTTTGACATGGAAATTCCCGATGAGGATGCCGAAAAGATTTCCACGGTGGGGGATGCGGTGGAGTACATTAAGGCCCATTTGAAACAGTGAATAAAATGGGTTCCCCATTTTGTGGGGAACCCCATTTAATATTGAGGTTTTTAGGACTCATTCTTTTGGTTATTGCTATGGCAATATGCTCAAAACTTTTACTGGTGGCGTGTCATCTTCAGTTGCGCGCTATTTGATATGTATAAAATGATAGCTTTAAAAGGGCAAGTTCCAGGATGAAGCCGGACTGATCCATTGGATGTTATCCGTACAAAAAAGCTTGGAAAGCCTTATCCTTATGGCAATGATAGCAAAAAGGCTGCTGTACATCGGTTGAGGTGTTCATTTAATCTGGGCAACTCACTCGTTTGTGGTGAGATGATATAGATGGGAAGTATATAATACACAAAATTGAAAAATATGCTGTAAGTTTCGAGGGGGTATATTGGTGAGAAGGGTTGTGGTAACCGGATTGGGAGTTATCTCGCCGGTAGGGAATACCGTGGATGACTTCTGGACAGCTCTTTGCAGCGGTCAAAGCGGAGTTGACAGGATTACCGAATTTGACGTGAGCGATTTTTCCACTCAGATAGCTGCTACTGTCAAAGATTTTAAACCCGAGAATTACATGGACAAAAAAGAGGCAAGGCGGATGGACAGGTTTACGCAGTTTGCTGTAGCGGCTACCTACATGGCCATAAAGGATGCACAGCTGGACTTGGATAAGATAGACAAGGAACGCTTTGGAATAATACTCGGCAGCGGTATCGGAGGTATACAGACGCTGGAGGAACAGTTTGAGGTGTTGATGCAAAAGGGACCGGGCAGGATAAGCCCGTTTCTGGTGCCCATGATGATTGCCAATATAGCGGCTGGCCAGCTGGCCATCATGGTGGGGGCCAAGGGGGTTAACTTTACGGTGGTAACCGCCTGTGCGTCGGGAACCAACGCCATAGGCGAGGCTTTCAATGCCATACGCTATGGCCATGCCGATGTGGTGATCACGGGAGGTACCGAAGCGCCTATCACCAGGATCGCTTTGGCTGGCTTCTGTTCCATGAAGGCATTGTCCACCAGAAACGACGATCCTAAGGCTGCATGCCGTCCGTTTGATAAGGACAGGGATGGGTTTGTGATGGGTGAAGGTGCTGGGATACTGATTTTGGAGAGCCTTGAACATGCGCAGAAGAGAGGAGCCAGAATCCTGGCAGAGGTAGTGGGATACGGCTCCACCGATGATGCCTACCATATAACCGCTCCGGCGCCTGAAGGCGAGGGAGCTGCAAGGGCTATGAAGCTGGCTCTGGAAAGCGCTGGTATAGCACCTGAAGAAGTGAGTTATATAAACGCTCATGGAACTTCAACGTCGTATAATGATAAGTTAGAGACCATGGCCATAAAACAGGTGTTTGGGCAGCATGCTTACAAACTGGCGGTAAGCTCCACCAAATCCATGACTGGGCATCTCCTGGGGGCAGCAGGCGGAGTGGAAGCGGTGGCGCTTGTGAAGTCCATTGTACACCAGTTTGTACCGCCGACCATTAATTACACCACTCCTGACCCCGACTGCGACCTTGACTATGTGCCAAATGAGGGAAGGCCATGGGAGATAGAATATGCCATGTCCAATTCGTTTGGATTTGGCGGGCATAATGCCTGCATACTCATGAAGAGGTATAGGGAAATTTAAATATAGGATTCCATACACCCATAGAATAGAGCCCTCTGGCTCTATTTTTTTTGCTTGACAAACTGTTTGCTGGCAATATAATCTAGCATAGGGATTGGATGGCCTTACTAGGGCTTTTATATGGCCTTTGAAAGGGGAAAGGTATGTTGTCCCAAGACAGGGAACTCCAGTTGAAAGAGTTTGAGAACAATCTGGGCTACCGATTTGATAATATACAGTTGCTCGATACGGCATTGACGCACAGCTCGTATGCCAACGAGCGCCCCGGGAGCTCCCAGCACAACGAGAGGTTGGAGTTCCTAGGTGACTCGGTTTTAGGGTTGGTAATAAGCGAGTACCTGTATACCAATTTTCCCGAACTTACCGAAGGTAACCTGGCTAAGATAAAGGCGCTGGTAGTGTCGGAAGCATGCCTGGCGAAGGCCGCCAGGCGGATTGGCCTTGGGCAGCGGATGCTACTCGGTAAAGGAGAAGAGCACACTGGTGGGCGGGACAGGGACTCCATCCTGGCTGATGCTTTTGAGTCGGTTATAGCCGCCATCTTTCTGGATGGTGGGTTGGATGAGGCAAGAAAGTTTGTGCTCAAGAATCTGTCGCAGTTCATTGACGATGCCTTGAACGGTAAGGGGATCAGGGATTATAAGACCGACCTGCAGGAGGTATTACAGAAAAAATCCGATAAAGCCATTGAATACAGGATTGTAGGGGATTCAGGGCCCGATCACCAGAAGATATTCATCGCCCAGGTGTACCACGGTGACAAGCTGCTGGGAGAAGGTGTGGGCAGAAGCAAGAAAGAAGCCGAGCAGCATGCCGCTCAAAAAGCTTTAGAGGATATGAAAAATAAAGAGGTGTAAGGTTTTGCATCTGAAACGCTTGGAGATATATGGATTCAAATCCTTTGCCGATAGGGTTTATATAGAGTTTGATAAGGGCATAACCGCCATCGTGGGTCCCAATGGTAGCGGTAAGAGCAACATTGCCGATGCCATACGCTGGGTTTTAGGCGAGCAAAGCGCCAAGTCGCTGCGCGGCGGCAGGATGGAGGACGTGATATTTTCGGGGTCCCATGCCAGGAAGCCACTGGGGTTTGCGGAGGTTACCCTAGTGCTGGACAATTCGGATGGCGCATTGCCTATGGAGTATTCCGAGGTATCGATAACCCGGCGGGTTTTTCGTTCTGGAGAAAGCGAGTATTACATAAACCGTACACAGTGCCGTTTAAAGGATATAGTGGAGCTGCTGGTGGACACCGGCATAGGCAAGGAAGGGTACTCCATCATCGGACAGGGCAGAGTTGAGGAACTGCTCAACATGCATGCCGAGGAAAGGCGTGGCATATTCGAAGAAGCTGCAGGCATAATGAAGTACAAGCTGCGCAAGGAGGAGGCCCAAAAAAAGCTTGAAAAGGCAGAAGAAAACATAACCCGCATAGATGACATACTGGCAGAGCTAGCACAGCAACTGGAGCCTTTGGAAGAGCAAAGCAGGGTAGCGCAGCAGTACCTGCAGCTCCGAGACAGGTTAAAGCTGCTGGAGATCAACAGGTTTATTCAGCAGTATGAGAGATATACTGCCAGGTTGAAAGAGATGGACGATGAGATACATTTGCTGGATGGCGACATATCATCTCACCGGCAGCAGGTAGAACTGCTTGAGAATGAAAGGTTGCAGTTGCAGCAGGAAGTGGAAAGAAGGCAAAAAGAAGCCGAACAGCTGATGGAAAGGCGGTATACCCTCATCCAGGAGGAGGAAAAAGCCAAAGGGCATCTTCAGCTGTTGGAGCAGAGGATAAGCCAGTATAGGAAAGATAATGAGCGGTATGAAAAGGAGATACAACAAGAGGAGGTTAATATAAATAGCAGCCTTTCCGAAAAGGATGCGTGCGTAGGGCAGCTTGTAAATATGGAAAGGGCTGTGGAAGAAAAAAGGCAGCATCTGAACGGACTTGTTTCGGAGCTTGCGCAAGTCAATGAGGAGCTGAATTCGAAGCAACTGGAGCTCGATGCTCGGCGCGCCGATGCTGCCCAAGTATTGGACAGGCTGGCCCAATGCAGGAACAGCATAACCAGATATCGAACGTTGAAAGAAAATCTGGAGAAAAGGCATGGCGATGTTTGCAGGCTCATACGTTCAATGCTTGAGCAGAAGGAAACCTTGCAGGAGGCTCAGAAGCGGACAGAAGAAAGCCTTAACTCCATAATATCGGAGAGCCAGAGCCTGCTCCAGCGCAGAGAAGAGGTAAAAAAATTGCTAAATGGCATAAAGGGCGAGATAGCCCAGCAAAGCAGCCTCATTCAAGCAAAAAGGCAAAACCTCGAGGGCATGAAATCCCGGTATAATCTGTTGAGGGATATGGACAGGGCCCATGAAGGGTTTAGCCGGAGCGTACGGAAAATCCTTGAGGCCTGCCGGTATGATCATGCTATGGCTGAACGCCTGTGCGGGGTGGTAGCTGACCTGATAGAGGTACCGCGGGAATACGAGCTGGCCATCGAGACGGTTTTGGGGGCCAGCCTTCAGTACATAGTGACCGAAACCGAAGAGGATGCGCAGTACATAATAGAGTTTTTACGGGAAAAAGGCTATGGCCGTGCTACCTTCCTGCCGCTTACCTCCATACAGCCCAGGACTCTCAACCAGCATGAGATGGGTGTTCTCAAGCTAGATGGGTGCATAGGCATAGCTTCCAATCTGATCAGGTTTGACCCGAGGTATTCCAGGGTGATAGAGTATCTGTTGGGCAGAGTGGTTATTGCCCGGACGCTTGATGAGGCCATTGCCATGGCAAGGAAATATTCCTATTCTTTCAGGATAGTAACCCTTGAAGGCGATGTGCTGCATCCGGGAGGGTCCATCACTGGGGGGAGCAACACTACCGCTAAGAACACCGGCATATTGAGCCGAAAAAGGGAGATAGCCGAGCTTGAAGCGGCCATCCTTCAGGAGGAGCGCGGCATAGCCGATGAGCAGGATCGGTTGAAGCTGCTTGAACAGCGATATGCCCAACTGGAGCACCAACAGGATGAGCTAAACAAAAAGGCGCATAGCCTCGAGTTGGCAAGGACTGCCCAGGAGGAAAGGCTGCAACACGAAAAGCAGCAGGCCTTGAAGCTGGAAGGAGAGCTAAAAAGGCTTGAAAAGGAGAAGGAGGACCTGGAAAGCGAGCTACAGGCGGTCGATGCTTCTATTGAAGAGGTTGTTAAAGAGATGTCGCAGCTGGAAAGCGAAAGCGAGGGGGTTCGCTCTTTCATTGAAACCATAGAATCGGCCTTTAAGTGCCTCGGCCAGCGTAAGGCGGAGCTGGAAAAGCGTATTGCCGATTTACGGCTTGACCTCAGCACCTTAGAGCTTAGCGCTGAAAATTTGAGGCAAAGGATAAAGCAGCTCGAGTCCGATATAGCCCAAAGGCGGGACGCCATTGCAAAGAAGCGGGACCTGATGGAAGATAATCTAAAGCAGGTAGAGCGCTGTCAGAGCGAAATTGAGCAGCGTTCCGAAATGCTTGAAAGCTTACGGAAGGAAGCCCAGCGGCTGAGCGGCACGCTGAAGGAGATGGAGGCTCAAAGGGAAGCCCTTTTAAGGCGGCTGGAAGAGCTGCAGGGCGAGATAAAACGGCTCTCGGGGATTGTTGAGGAGATAATGGGCAGAAAGCACCGTTTGGAGGTACAAAGGTCCAGGCTGGAGGCCGAGCTGGAGAACCTTCAGAACAACATATGGGATGAATACGGAATAACTTATAACACCGCCCTGGCCTATCTGGATAAGGGGCTCAAGCTGAATAATATAAACCAGGAGATTGAGAATATTAAGGAAAGAATTCAGGCCCTTGGGCAGGTTAATGTGAGCGCCATAGATGAATACAGGCGCATAAAGGAAAGGTATGAGTTTTTGGAGTCGCAAAAGCGTGATTTGGTGGAGGCAAAGCGCAACCTGAACGACATCATTCAGGACGTGACCAGAGTGATGGAGGAGAAGTTTCGCCAGGAGTTTGAATTGATCAACCGGGAGTTCCAGGAGGTGTTTTCCAGGCTATTTGGTGGAGGGGTGGCCAGGCTTGTGCTGGAAAATGAAGATGATGTGCTGGGTTGCGGCATAGACATTGTGGCGCAGCCCCCGGGCAAAAAGCTGCAGAGCCTATCTTTGCTCTCTGGGGGAGAGAAGGCCTTAACAGCCATAGCCATACTCTTTGCTATATTAAGGAGGAGGCCTACGCCGTTTTGCGTTTTGGACGAGATCGACACCGCACTGGATGAGGCCAATTTGGCCAATCTAGGAAGATTTATAAAGGAGTTTTCCCAGCATACCCAGTTCATAATAATCACCCATAGGAGGCCTACCATGGAGGTGGCCGATGCCCTTTATGGCATAGCCATGGAGGAAAAAGGGGTATCCAAGCTGGTTTCGGTACGGCTTGATAAAGCCAGCTGATGGCTTATTACACAAGGCAAAAAGAAGGGGAGAGTTAGCATAATGGAAAAGAAAGGCTTTTTTAGCAGGTTAAAGGAAGGATTGGCCAAGACGCGGCAGAACATAACCGAGAAGATGGACCTGCTGTTTAAATACCACAACGAGGTGAACGA